>JBBRID010000113.1:0-9663 GCA_038221635.1 Burkholderiales bacterium | reverse complement strand
TGCAGATCACCGCCAGATCAGGAGCCTGCGGCAGCTCAGCCGGACTCGCATACACCGGCTGACCATCGAGGGTGGCGTGCTTCAGGTTGACCGCAAACACCGCGCCCTTGAACGCGCCGGCGCGCAGGTTGCGCCACACTGTGGAGCCAACACTGCCAGGGCGGTTCGATGCGCCGATGACGGCGACCGATCGGGGGTTCAGCAGGGCTTCGAGGTGGCGGATGCTCATGGGCGCAGTGTGGCACTAGTCGAGTGACCTGGAATATCAACTCTAAATCCATTCGTGAACACCGTGGTGGTGGGTATCGGTGCTGTCAGCCCCTCACAAGGCAGCGCCGACATCTAATGCGACATCAGCACCGGAGCCGTCATCGAATCAAGAATGCCGCGGGTCGCGCCACCCAGGATGCGTTCGGTCCAGCGCGCGTGGCCATAGGCGCCCATCACGATCAGATCGGCTTGCAGGTCGGCCGCGCGTGACAGCATCGCGTCGGCGACGCCGGATTCTGCTGGTTCGGTGCGCACCTCGGCGGTGACACCTTGCCACATCAGCCAGCGCTGTACCGCACCGAGGCGTTTGCTTTGCAGCGGCTCGTCGTCGGCCATCGAGACGATCCAGTTGACGACCTCGACGCTGCTGGCGCGCCGCAACAACGGCAAGGCATCGGACAGCGCACGCGCGGCCTCTCGGCTGTCGTCCCAGGCGACCAGCGCCCGCGTTCCGATGTGATCGAAGTCGCCGACGTCAGGCAGCACCAGCGTGGGCCGCGCGCAATCGAGCACCATCTGCTCGACCGCGCGGCTGGCCTTGCGACGGTGCGCCGCGTCGATGCCGGCTTGCGAAACGATGCACAAATCGCTGCAATGCGCGTGGTGCACCACCGATGCAATCTGGTCTGCCTCGTCGACCACCGCTTCGAACGACGGCAGACCAGTTTGCTGGCAGGCGGCGTTGAAGTCATCGGCCGCCCTGGCGGCATCTTCTCGGATGCCCGTCCAGGCGATCTGCAGCAGATCGCCAACCGATCCCGACGGATCGGTGACGAGTGGCATGTCGACCAGGCCGGTCGGTGCCAAGCCGACCAGATGCGCCTCGAACTGGCGCGCCATCTTGATGGCGACTCGGGTGCGCGCCGCGCAGCGGGCATCGGTACCGAGCAGGACGAGCAGGCTTCGATAGGTCATCTGCTGCCTCTGGTTCAATCGTCGATTCGGGCGCCGTCCGCAAACCGACAGGTCCAGCCGTCGTACAAATCGCGCTGCAGGTCAGTCATCGCCTTCTGCCACGTCAACATGGCCTGCCATTGCTGTTGCTGGGTTGCCAGCACGCTGGCGAAAACGCGCGCGGGCCAGAACATCGAGCTGCCGAGATCGAATGGCTCGGCCCCTGTGGTTGAAGGCATGGCATCTCCAGTTGCGACGCCTCAATTTAGACGATTGGCGCGGCCCGACCTTGATGAAGAACAAACCGCAAGGTTTTGGTCAGCCGATTCGGCAACACCGCGTCATGATAATTGCCATCATGTCGAAGTCGTCCAGCAAGCCGGTTTCTTCCGCAGCCCGGTCGAACCGCCCCGAACGATGGTTTGTCGATGCGGGCGATGCCGCGCTGGCACAGCTTCTGATACCGCCCGATGCGTTCCGCGAACGGCGCTTCGAGATCAGCTGCGCGATGACGGTACGTCGCATCGAAGACGCCGGTACGGCCTGGCATCGCCTCACCGTGCTGGCCGACGGCCTGCAGCAATGGCAACGCCGTGTCGATACCCATCCTGGTATCGACGGGCTCGATTATCGCTTCGAGCGAACCGTTCCACCGGGCCAGGCCCTGCGCATCGGGGTGGAGGTGGCGTGTGCCGGTGCGGTGCGCCGAAGCCTGCTGGTGGAGGCTGACGAGGCGGTCGAGTAGATCTGTTGCCGCAGCGAATGTGCTCGACGAGGCCCGCGCCAAGCTGGCCTGGCTGGGGTACGCGAGGCCTTTCCAGTCGATTGTGCCGATACCAATCCTGTGCAGCCGCCGCCCGGCGCCGTCGCCATTTGGTGCCGCTCAACCCGGACGTGTCGCTTTACTGCAGAAGTGCGAAGGCACGTACCGGGCAGCCAGTGCCGTCGCGAATCTTCAGCGGTGCGGCGCACAGCACATACTCGTGGCCCTTGAGCTGGTCGAGGTTGCAGAGCTGCTGCGTCATGCAGACGCCCGCCTTCAGCCAGACCGCGTGGGTGGGCCACCACCACTCGGCCGGATCGTCCATGCCGATCAGGTCGGTGGCGAACATCGTCATGCCGCGTTCGACCAGCCATTGCGCGACGTCGGTGGGCACGAAGGGCCGGTTCTTGACCCAGTCGCCCACGCCCCACTGCTTATCGTGGCCGGTGTAACAGGTGACGGCGGTGCCCGGCGCGATGCGGCGGCCACTTGCCGTTTCGCCGGCCTCGAAGTCGGCGATGGTGATCGCCTCGCCGCCCCGTTTGTGGCTGAAGTCGAAGAAGTGTCCCGGGAGGATCAGTTGCTCGAGCGGCAATTGCGCCAGCGACTGGCCGCCACGGTCGAAGTGCCGGGGTGCGTCGAGGTGCGTGCCGCAGTGTTCGGCGAACAGCATCATCCTCGACTCCTGCGAGTACTTGCCGTCGGTCATCTGTTCCAGCGCATCGTAGGTCTCGACGGGCCAGAAGCTCACCGGCTGACCGCCGATGTTGGGCATGCCGTTGTACATCTCGTGGGTGAGGTCGACGATGCGGCTGAAGGGCTTGTACATGGTGGTGGTTCCGTCAGGAATTCAGTTTGAGGTTGACCTGGCCGTTGGTCTCGAGGTCCGCGATGATTTGAGGGGCGGTCTCCAGCACGTGGTCGCGCATCACTTCTTCGGCATGTCCGGGATAGCCCGAGCGCACGGCCTGCAGCAGCCTCTCGTGCTCGGCCCGTGAATCCGTTGGTGTCCCGGTGTGTACGTACCAGAGTCGCAGATAGGGTTCGAGCGCCGCGTGCATGCGGGCCAGCTCTTTGGCCAGCCGCGGCCGCCCTGCGGCCAGCGCCAGTTGCAGGTGGAACTCGCCATGCACTTCCAGCCAGGCATCGGTCTGGGTGCCGGCCGCCTCCATGCGCTCGAGCAAGGGATCGAAGCCGTCGAGCTGAGCCGCGCTGAGTGCCGTCGTCGCTATACGCGCGGTCAAACCTTCCAGCGACGCGCGAATCTCAAAAAGCTCCATCAATTGCATCGCCGTGTATTTGCTGACGATCGCGCCGTGGTTGGGGCGCGAGCTGAGATAGCCCTCGGCTTCCAGGCGTCGGATCGCCTCGCGCACCGGTTGGCGGCTCAAACCCATCGCGGTGGCCACGTCTTCGGTACGCACCCGTGCCCCAGGGCTCAATTCGCCGCGGCGGATCCGCGTCAGAATGTGGCGGTAGGCCTCGATCTCGGCCGATGCGGGTTCGATGTCGGTGTTGCTCATGAACCCAACCATAAGCCAAGCCTCGTCAGCCAAGGTGGGCTGTCGGCTGGCGGTGGTCATCAACGCACCAGCAGCGTCTCGGTGGCGCGCAGGCCGCGCAGCAGGCGCGCCGCCAGGTCCTGGATCTCGGCGTCGCTGATGACCAGCGGCGGCGCTACCGCCACCGTCTCACCGATCGCGCGCACGATCAGGCCTTCTTCCAGGCGCATCGTCATGCCGCAGGCCATGCGCGCCATCCTGCCGGGCCTGGCCAACGATGTGATCGGGATGGTCAAGCTGACCTCCATCGCCTCGGTGATCTTCGTCAACGAACTCACCTACAGCGCGCAACAGGTGGTGGGCCAGAACTTCAAGTTCTTCACGGTATTCGGCGCCGCGGCGCTGATCTACCTCGGCATCACCAGCCTGATCTCGGTGCTGCAAGCTTGGCTGGAGCGCAAGTTCGACTTCGAGCTGGACCGCAGTGCTCAGGCCGCGCCGCTGTGGCAACGCGTATTCGGCATCACTGCGACGCCGCAAGCGGGTCCTGCCTCGACGACCGAGGTCGGGACCGAGCCGCTCGATGCGCACGCGCAGCAGTCCCTGGCGCACGCCGAGCTGGGCGCGCTGCTCGGCGAGGGACTGAAGAACGGCAATCCCGGAAAGGCCTATGTTGCCTGTCGGGGGGTCTGGAAATCCTATGGCGGCCGCGAGGTGCTGCGCGGGGTCGATCTGGACATCAAGCGCGGCGAGGTGGTCGTGATCCTCGGCCCCAGCGGCTCGGGCAAGAGCACCCTGCTGCGCCTGGTGAATCACCTGGAAAGCATGGACCGCGGCGAGATCACGCGCGACGGCGAACATGTCGGCTACGAACGCGTCCACGGTGCGCTGCGGCCTTCCCGCAACCTGGCCCGTGCCCGCGCCAAGGCGCGCGTGGGCATGGTGTTTCAAGCACTTCAACCTTTTCAATCACATGAGTGCCCTCGACAACGTGATTGAGGCGCAGTGCCGTGTGCACGGCGTGCAGGCCGCGCAAGCAGAATCGCTGGCCCGCAAGCTGCTGGCTCGTGTCGGCCTGGACCAGCACCTGCACAACCTGCCGCACCGTTTGTCGGGCGGTCAGCAGCAACGGGTGGGCATTGCTCGTGCGCTGGCACTCAAGCCCTCGCTGATGCTGTTCGACGAACCCACTTCGGCGCTCGACCCCGAGCTCGTCGGCGAGGTGCTGGCCGTGATGCGCAGCCTGGCCGATGCGGGCATGACCATGATCGTCGTGACCCACGAGATCGCCTTCGCCCGCGACGTGGCCGACCGCGTCGTTTTCATGGACGGCGGAGAGGTGGTTGAGCAAGGGACGCCAGCCGAAGTGATCGGCAACCCGCAACACGAGCGCACGCGCAAATTCCTGCGCATGGTCGCTCAACCCGCCTGAGCGTTCGGAGAACGACATGATCGAGACCTCGGTGGACATGCCCTACGCGTCGCAGCGCTCGCCGGTGATGGCTCGCAACGCCGTCGCCACCAGCCAGCCGCTGGCCGCCCAAGCGGGGCTGCGCATGCTGCTCGACGGCGGCAATGCGGTCGACGCCGCAGTGGCCGCGGCGATCACCGCCACCATCGTTGAGCCAGTGGCCAACGGCATCGGTGGCGATGCCTTCGCGCTGGTGTGGGATGGCCATGCACTGAGCGGCCTCAACGCGTCGGGCCGCTCGCCGGCCGCGTGGAACTCGGCGCGCTTCGCCGACCGCGAAACCATGCCTGCCGTCGGTTGGGAATCGGTCACCGTGCCTGGTGGCGTGTCGGCCTGGGTCGCCCTGTCGCAGCGTTTCGGCAAGCTGCCGTTCGCGCGCCTGTTCGAGCCGGCCATCGGCTATCCGCGCGACGGCTTCCTGGTGTCGCCGACGATCGCACGTCAGTGGGCCGCGGCGGTTCGCACGCTGGAGCAACAGCCTGGCTTCGCATCGGGCTTCATGCCGAACGGCCGCGCGCCGACGGCTGGCGAACGCTTCGCGTTTCCAGAGCAGGCGCTGACGCTTGAAGCGATCGCCGCAACCAGTGGCGCCGCCTTCTATCGCGGCACGCTGGCCGAGTGCATGGCGGCCGACGCCCGCAACCACGGTGCCGCACTGACGATGGCCGACCTCGCGCAGCACGACTGCGAGTGGGTCCAGCCGATTGCCCAGGATTACCGCGGTTGCACCATGCATGAATTGCCGCCGAACGGACAAGGTCTGGCTACGCTGATCGCGCTCGGCCTGCTCGAGCAGGTCGTCGTTGCCCGCCATCCCGTCGACAGCGCGGCCAGTATCCATCTGCAGATCGAGGCGCTGAAGCTGGCTTTTGCCGACGTCTACGCCCACGTGGCCGACCCGGCGCACATGCGCATCGACAGCCGAGAATTCTTGCGGGCAGCCTACCTGCGCGAGCGTGCCGCGCTGATCGATCCGACACACGCCCGTGCGATGACGACTGGCTTGCCGCGGCACGAGGGCACTGTCTACATCACCACGGCCGATGCCAGCGGCATGATGGTGTCGTTGATGCAGTCGAACTATCGCGGCTTCGGATCGGGCGTGGTGGTGCCGGGCACCGGCATCAGCCTGAACAACCGCGGCAGCGGCTTCGCGCTGGGGGCAGGACATCCCAACCGGGTGCGTGGCGCCAAGCGACCGTTTCACACCATCATCCCCGGCTTCGTCACGCGCGCTGGCAAGGCGCAAATGAGCTTCGGCGTGATGGGCGCCAACATGCAGCCGCAAGGACAGGTGCAATTGCTGGTCCGAATGCTGGACCACGGGCAGAACGCCCAGGCGGCGAGCGATGCGCCGCGCTGGAAGATCACCGAAGACCAGCTCGGCGTTCTGGTCGAGCATGATTTCGACCGCACGGTTGCCGATGAACTGGCCGCACTCGGCCATCACATCACCTTCGCACCGAGGGACAGCACCGACTTCGGAGCCGCCCAATTGATCCACACCATCGACGGCGGCTATGTCGCCGCGTCGGAGAAGCGGCGCGACGGCCAGGCCGTCGGCTACTGACACGAAAACACCAGGAGCCCAGCGTGAAAGTCATTGTCCTCGGCGCCGGCCTGCTCGGCGTCACTTCAGCCTATTTCCTGCGCCAGCAGGGTCACGAAGTCACCGTCGTCGACCGCCAGGCCACGCCTGCCGCCGAGACCAGCTTCGCCAACGGCGGGCAGATATCCGTCAGCCACGCCGAGCCGTGGGCCAACCCCAGTGCACCGCTGAAGGTGCTCAAGTGGCTCAGCAAGGAAGACGCGCCGCTGCTGTTCCGCATCCGTGCCGACATGCGCCAATGGCTCTGGGGCCTGCAGTTCCTGCGCGAGTGCACGCCGGCCCGAACCCGCCACAACATCGAACAGATCGTGCGCCTGGGTACCTACAGTCGCGACATGCTGCAGGCGTTGCGTCGCGACATCGGTATCGCCTATGACGAACGCACCCAGGGCATTCTGCACTTCTACACCAGCCAGAAAGAATTCGACGGCGCGGAAGGTCCTGCCGCACAGATGCGTGAGCTCGGCTGCGACCGCCGTGTGATTTCGGCCGACGACGCTGTGGCGCTGGAACCCGCGCTCCGGCACATTCGCCCGCAGCTTGCAGGTGCCACCTACACGGCCGAAGACGAGTCGGGTGACGCCAACCGCTTTGCCAGGGAACTCGTCGCGCGCTGCCGTGCCGACTGCGTGGAGTTCCTGATGAGTCACACCGTGACGGCGCTGCGCGAGGCCGGGGGTCAAATCGACCATGTAGAAGCCACCGATGCCGAAGGCCGCTTCCAGCGCTTGCGCGGTGACGCCTACGTGCTGGCCATGGGCAGCCTGAGCCCCATATACGTCTCGCCACTGGGCATCCGCTTGCCCATCTACCCCGCCAAGGGATATTCCGTGACCATGCCTGTGAAGGACGCCACCATGGCGCATCAGGTCTCGCTGACCGACGACGAATACAAGCTGGTGTTCTCGCGCCTGGGCGATCGATTGCGCATCGCCGGAACGGCTGAACTCAACGGCTACGACCGAGACCTGAACCGCGTGCGCTGCGAGGCCATCGTCAAACGCACCGAGGAGCTGTTTCCCGGTGCGGGCGATGCCGAGCACGCACAGTTCTGGACCGGTTTGCGCCCGGCCACGCCATCCAACGTGCCGATCATCGGCCGCTCAAAGTTGCCGAATCTTTATTTGAATACTGGGCACGGCACGCTGGGCTGGACGCACTCCTGCGGGTCGGGCAAGAGCATTGCCCGCATCGTCAGTGGTTTGGCGCCGGAGGTGGATTTCGCGTTCTCGGGTTTGAAGATGCCTGGAGTTTTGCATTCAGCCAGGAAAAGTGTGACCGCCTGAACCCAAGCTGCTCCGGGAAACGGTCACGGATCCGGGGTAGCGGACCCGCGGTCTTCTTTCGATGCACCAGGCAGTGCCTGGGCATCATCCCTCGTCAGGGCACTTTCCATCGATACCAACGACTGGTATTCGCCTTCGCCCTCGCCATCGTCGAGCCAGTCGCTCAGCAACATGCTGGCGACGGCCAGCACCACCGGGCCGATGAACAAGCCGACCAGTCCGAACGCGAACAGTCCGCCGACCACGCCGGTGAAAACCAGCCATAACGGAAGATCGACCCCGCGCTGAATCAACAGCGGCCGCAAGACGTTGTCGGCGGTGCCGACGATGATCGACCAGATCAGCAGGAAAATGCCCCAACCGGTTTCGCCGGTCCAAAACACCCAGATCACCGCTGGTACCAGCACCGGCAAGGTGCCGATCTGGACCAGGCACAACACGAAGGCCAGCCCGCTCAGCAGCGCCGCAAACGGCACGCCTGCCAGCGACAGGCCGATGCCGGTCATCACGCTTTGCACCACCGCCGTGCCACCGACGCCGATCGCCACACCGCGGATTGCGCTGGTTGCCAACACCACCGAATTGGCGCCACGCGGGCCGGCCAGGCGTGCGGCGATCCGTTGGACGACACGCGCCGAGGCCTCGCCGCGCATATACAGCAAGGCCGAGAAGGCCAATGCCAGCACGGCCTCGAAGATGATGAAGCCGAATCCGCTGGCACGCGCAACGATGCCCTTGGTGAGCGCGCCGGCATATGGCGCCAGCCGCGCCATCAGGCCTTCCATCCCGGCCTTGGCAACCTGATCCCACAATTGAATTGCCTTCGCTCCGAAGAAGGGCAGCTCGGTAACCCAGGTCGGCAGCATGGGAAGGCGAAAGTCGTCGAGCGTCTTGATGCGTTCGGCAATTTCACCGGCATTGACGACAGCCGCGGTGATCGCCAGCGACAGCGGCAGTACCAGCAGCACCAGCAACGCCAGCGTCAGCAAGCTGACCGCCGCCCACCGCCTGCCGCCGAGTCGACCTTGCAACCACAGCATCGTCGGCCAGCTGGCCACCACGATCACGATGGCCCACAGCCAGGCGATCAGGAAAGGCTGGAGGATCTTCAGCGCTGCGGCGCCGAGTGCCAACAGAAAGCCGATGACGAGCGCGGCGCGTATCAGGTGGTTTGGAGGCTGTTGGTCGGGCATCGAACGCTTGTTTCTGGGGGTTCACTTCAGCTGCGCATCATCGCTGCTCGGGGCCCTTGTGACAGCCGAACGGTTCAACGATTTTCCAGCGTGTTCTATCCTAGGCTTTTCGCGCCATTCAGGATCAGACCACCATGTCGAATCGACTCACCCAGATTGCCACCCGCACCGGCGACGATGGCAGCACCGGACTCGGTGATGGCCAGCGCGTCCCCAAGGACGATTTGCGAATCCAGGCGATGGGCGATGTCGATGAGCTCAATTCGCAACTCGGCGTCTTGCTGGCAGAGCCGCTTCCCGATTCGATCCGCGAACTGCTGGTTGTCATTCAGCATGAACTGTTCAATCTTGGTGGCGAATTGTCTATCCCGGGGTTCGCGTTGCTGAAGGCGCAGGCGGTGCTGCATCTCGACGAATCGCTGGCCCATTGGAACGCGCAGTTGCCGCGGCTGGTCGAATTCATTCTGCCAGCCGGTACCCGAAGCGCGGCGATTGCCCACGTGGCGCGCACCGTTGCACGCCGGGCCGAGCGTTCGGTGGTGGCGCTGGCAAATGCGCAGAACCTTCCACAAGTGGACGATCCAACTGCACCGGTACTGGCCCCTGGTGATCAATCGGCACCACCCATGCCGGCGGTGCTGGCGGTGCGAGCCGAACCGCGCCAGTACCTGAACC
>JBBRID010000112.1:0-9695 GCA_038221635.1 Burkholderiales bacterium | reverse complement strand
CCTGGCCAGGCCAGGTCGGATCAGCGGGTGCGCCGTGCAGATCGGCACAGCGCCTGTAGACCAACAAGGTAGCGCGGGCCGGCCCCAGCCCCAAGGTGCGCGACGCCCATGTGCTTGTAGGACAAGGCGCGGGCCGGGCCGGGCGGCGGCCAGCGCTGGTGGTTCGCCCGCTTACGCCGCGGCGGCGCGGCGGTTAGCGTCGGGCACCTGCCCCGCTGTAGCCCAAGATGCGCCTGTTCTCCTACCGTGACCGCCCGCCCCACCTGGGCCCCTACCCGCTGGAGCGGCTGCGCCCCGGCACTGCGGCGCCCGACCTGGCCACGCTGCCGGTGATGGCGCCCTTGCGCTACGCGCACGCCGACCCCGAATCGCTGGTGCACGCGATGGCGCCCTACGCCGCGATGGCCGACCTGGTGCGCGACGGCCCGGTCACTGCGCTGCCGGCCGAGATCAGCGGTGACCCGGCCGAGCGCGCCCGCCACCTGAAGGCCGCGGCTTACTACTTTGACGCGGCGATGGTGGGCTGCTGCGCGCTGCCGCCCGCAGCGCTGCTGGCCGAGCCGATCCGCAACCCGTTGGTGCCGGCACTCGGTGAACAGCTGGCGCGCAGCCAGCCCACCAGCTTTGCCGCCGGCATGGACATGATCCTGGCCGACGTGCTGGCCTCGGCACAGGGCACGCATGGCCCGGTGGCCCACCACACGCACACCCTGGTGATGCTGGTCGACTACCCACGCGACCCGCGGCCCGGCGAGCCCGGCTGCGACTGGCTCGCCGACAGCCAGGCCCCCCGCGCCGCGATGCTGGCAGCCTACACCGCGGTGCTGCTGTCGACCTACCTGCGCCTGCTGGGCTTTGAAGCGCGCGCCCACAGCGCCAGCTGCAGCGAGCTGGACCTGCCGCGCCTGGCGGTGGCCGCCGGCCTGGCGCTGCCCGATGGCAGCAACCCCTACCTGGGCCAGCGCTACGGCCTGGCCGCGGTGAGCACCACGTTGGCGCTGGCGCCAGACGCGCCACTGGCCATGCAGCAAGACCGGGCGCACAGCCATGGCGCAGCGTGGTGGCTGGGCAAGGGCACCTTGAACAGCGGCCTGCAGGGCGAGGCCTATGCCCGGCGCGGGTTCAAAGACGGCGCCCACCCCTTCGAGACCCTGAAGCGGCAAGACCAGCCCACCACCTTCATCGACCACGACCGCGTGCCGCGTTTTCCCAAGCGGGCTGACTTCTTTGCCCGCGCGCTGTTCGGTGACCTGGGCAAGGCAGTGCAAGACGGCGCCAAGAACGCGCACTACGTGATGAAGAGCCCCATAGGCGCCTGCGCGCGGCGGGCGCTGGGGGCCCTGCTGCTGCTGCAGTTTGGCGAGGCCCGCGGGCCGGTATCAGCCAGCACGCACGACCCGCAGCGCAATGCCGACAACCTCAAGGCCACGGCCTACTACCTGGGTGTGGACGCGGCCGGCCTGTGCGCTGTGCCCGAGTGGGCTTACTACTCGCACGACGCGGGCGGCCATGCGCTGCCGGCTTACCACGCCAACGCTGTCAACCTGCTGCTCGACCAGGGCCACGAGACCATGGACGGCGCCAGCGGCGACGACTGGATCAGCGTGGCGCAGAGCATGCGCGCCTACCTGCGCTTCTCGCTGATGGGCGGCGTGGTGGCCGAGCAGGTGCGCCGCCTGGGCTACAGCGCGCGTGTGCATTCGGTGCTGGACGGCGATGTGCTGCAGCCGCCGCTGCTGCTGCTCAGCGGCCTGGGCGAGGTCAGCCGCATCGGCGAGGTCATCCTCAAACCGTTCCTGGGCCCGCGCCTGAAGAGCGGTACCGTGACGACCGACATGCCGATGGCCTTCGACAAGCCCATCGATTTCGGCCTGCAGCGCTTCTGCGAAAGCTGCAACAAGTGCGCTCGCGAGTGCCCGTCAGGAGCAATCACCGCCGGGCCGAAGCTGATGTACAACGGCTACGAGATCTGGAAGAGCGACGCCGAAAAATGCGCGCGTTACCGCATCACCAATGCAGCCGGCGGCATGTGCGGGCGCTGCATGAAAACCTGCCCGTGGAACCTGGAAGGCCTGTTCGCCGAAAGTGGCTTCCGCTGGCTGGCGATGAATGTGCCCGGCAGCGCAAAGACCCTGGCGGCGCTGGACGACAAGCTGGACCGCGGCAGCATCAATCCGGTCAAGACCTGGTGGTGGAATATCGAGCTCGATCGCAAGACAGGCGGCTACGTGCAGGCCGCGCAGACCAACCAGCGCGGGTTGCAGAAGGACCTCGATCTCAAGTACGAGGATCAGACGCTGGCGGTCTATCCGGCCGACAAGATGCCGCCGCCGTTTCCAGTGCCCTTCCCTGCCAATCGCGATGAAGGCATCGAGCGGTATCAGGCGTTGCTGAGCCCCGATCAATACAAGCGGCGATTGTCTGCAGGTGAGACCGACGGCCTCGCGCCGCCGTTCAAGATGCCCGACGGCGAGCCTCCGGTGTTTCCGGTGGTGTTGAAGCGGCGCGAAGAAATGGCGGCGGACATCGCGCGCTACGAGTTCGTGTCAGCCGACGGCGCCGAACTGCCGGCATTCGACGCCGGTGCGCACATCGACATCGTGATCGCACCCGAATATCAGCGCCAATACAGCCTGGCCGGCGATCCGGCCGACCGCAGCCGTTACGTGTTGGGCGTGATGCGCGAGCCGGCCGGGCGCGGCGGCTCCGCGCTGATGCACCGCGCGTTTCGCGAAGGCCGGCAGGTCTTCGTAACCCGCCCGGCCAACCACTTTCCGCTGCACGAGCATGCGAGCCTTTGCCTGCTGTTCGCTGGTGGAATCGGCGTGACGCCGATGATCGCGATGGCGCATCGGCTGCACACCATAGGCAAGCCGTTCGCGCTGTTCTACAGCGCGGCCAGCCGCGGCGGCGCAGGTTTCATTGCGGACCTGCAGCAAGCCGCGTGGGCCGACAAGGTGAGCTTTCATTTCAAGGATGAAGGCCAACGTGCCGATCTGGCCGCGTTGATCCCCGATTACGCGGTGGGCAACCACCTCTACACCTGCGGTGCACCGCGGTACATGGACGGCGTGTTCGAGGCGGCAGGGATCAAAGGCTGGCCGGAAGACGCGCTGCACCGCGAATATTTCAGCGTGCCGGAGACGGACGCCCGGGTCAATCGGCCGTTCGAATTGCACCTGGCGCGCAGCGGCAAGACCATCAGTGTGCCGGCCGACCGCAGCGCCACCGACATGCTGGCCGAGGCCGGGATTCGCGTCGACACCAAATGCAGCGATGGCCTGTGCGGTGTCTGCGCGACGACGTACGACGCGGCGTCGTCCGGCGAGGTTGAACACCGCGATTTCGTGCTCGGCAAGAAAGAGCGGGCGCACCGGGTGATCCTCTGCTGCTCGAGAACGGTCGAAGCCGACGCGACCCTCGTCGTCGACCTCTGACAAATTCGTATCCCGTGTTGTTGCAGGAGGGCTTCAGCCGCGCTTCCTGTTCGCCCACCAAGCGCGGCTGAAGCCGCTCCTACACAAGCCAAGACCCGATCGGCAGGTCAATTCTTCAGCGAATCCAGATACTCCTGATTGATCCGGTCCGCCCGATGGGCTGCCGGCCGTGCGCTGATGCGGGCGAAATACGCTTCGAACATGGGCCGCTTCTCGATGCCGCCGAACATCATTCCCCAGCCGATCTGCGAGCCGACATACACATCGGCCGCAGTGAACTGATCTCCGCAAATGTAAGGGCCGCTTGCGACGGCCTTTTCCAGTGCGTCGATTACATCGGCATGGCTGCCGAAACCGATCATGCTGCTCTTGCCTTCGGGCACCTGCCAGCCCAGCGACTTGGCCGCGACGGCAGCCTCCAGCGGTCCTGCGGCGAAGAACATCCAGCGGTAGAAGGCGGCGCGAGCCAGATCATGGGCCGGCGGCATCAGCCCGGCTTCGGGGAAGCGGTCGGCGAGCCAGGCGCAGATGGCGGCCGCTTCGGTAACCACCACCTGACCGAGTTTCACCGCAGGCACCTTGCCCATCGGGTTGACTGACAGATAGTCGGGCGACTTCATTTCCGCGCCGTAGTTGAGCCACACGGTCCGGTAAGGCTGGCCGATTTCCTCCACCATCCAGTGGGCAATCCTGCCGCGCGACTGCGGGTTCGTATAGAGCACCAGTTCATCCATGGCGTCACCTCGTTGCAGCGATGGCGCTATTCTGTCGCTGAAAATCCGCCAAGCAGACGGATTTACTTCCTGGAGCGTAAACCCGTGATCCGCCTGACCCTCGCCATCGTGTGTGCAGCAGCCGTCGCGGGAGCCCATGCGGCCACGCCGATGCCGATCTTCGACGCCCATCTGCACTACAGCCACGATGCCTGGGAGAAGCTGCCTCCGCCCGCGGCGGTGGCCTTGCTTCGCAAGGCCGGATTGACTGGTGCGATGGTCAGCAGCAGCAGTGATGACGGCACCCAGATGCTGTTCGATGCGGCGCCGGATCTGGTGCTGCCGGTGCTGCGCCCGTATCGCACGCGCGGCGAGATCAGCAGCTGGATGCGCGACGACAGCATCGTGTCGCACCTCGAGGCCCGGCTCGCCAAATACCGCTATGTCGCAATTGGCGAATATCACATCTTCGGTGCCGACGCCGATCTGCCGGTGATGCGCCGCGTCGTCGAGCTGGCCCGTCAGCACGGCCTGTTCCTGCACTCCCATTCCGATGCCGAAGCCATCGAGCGCCAATTCAAGCAGGACCCAAAGGCGCGCATCCTGTGGGCGCACAGTGGCTTCGACAGTGCCCAGCGAGTGCGCGAAATGCTGCGCAAATATCCGGGTCTGTGGTGCGACCTGGCGTTTCGCAGCGACCACGCCAGCAACGGCAAGGTCGAAGCCGCGTGGCGCGAAGCCTTTCTGGAGTTTCCTGACCGCTTTGTCGTCGGCACCGACACCTTTACGCCCGAACGTTGGCACTACGTGGTCGAGCACGCGCGCTGGTCGCGCGAATGGCTGGCCGACCTGCCGCCGCCGATTGCCGAGCAGATCGCCTTCAAGAACGGTGAACGGCTGTTCGGTGCGCTGCGCAAGAAGCTCGGCCAGTGAGCGCGTTGGTGCGTGGCGTCGTCGTCGCCGCATCGCTGTGCGCCACCACTGCCGCTGCTCTTGCATGCCCCCTGGTTGCGGCTGACGGTCAAGCGCTCGACGGCGACAACGGTGTGCGCCTGGCCTGGAAGCTGACAGACCGCCCCGCCATCCTGGTCAGCGAAACCTTTGCCGTCGACATTCGCACCTGCCCGGCCGATACCGAACTGATTCGGGTCGACGCGCTGATGCCAGCGCATCGCCATGGCATGAACTACAAGCCATCGATCGAGGCGACAGGCCCAGGCCACTGGCGGGTTCGCGGCTTGTTGTGGCACATGCGGGGTGATTGGCAACTGAACTTCGAAATACGCCACGCGGGCCGGATCCAGACTCTGCGCCAGGCGGTCGAGCTGCCGTGAGGTGGCGCGCAGCCCTGTGGCTGGTGGTGGCCATGGTGCTGGCCAATTCGGCGCAGGCACTCGATTTCAGCGCGGCCGAGCGCGCGTCCATCCTGTCGCACGGGCCCTGGCCGTTGTCGGTCGACACCGACACCAGCAACCGCCACGCGCAAGCGCCGGCAGCGGTGGCATTGGGCAAACGCCTGTTCGTCGATCCGCGCCTGTCGAGCAGCGGCACGCTCTCGTGCGCCAGTTGCCACGATCCGCGGCGCCATTTTCAGGACGGGCGGCCGATGGCGATGGGTCACGCCGCCGGCACCCGCAATACGCCAAGCGTGATCGACAGCGCCGGACAGCGCTGGTACGGCTGGGATGGCGCCAGCGATTCGCTGTGGGCGGCCAGCCTTCGCGCCATGCGGCGTGAGGACGAGATGGGCCTTGATGCTGCCGGCGCCGTCGATTTGATCCGCAGCGACGCGCCGCTGCGCCAGGCCTATCAACGCGCTTTCGGCAAATCGCCCGCGAACGAATCCGGTTTGCTGGTGGACCTGGCAAAGGCGCTGGCCGCCTGGCAATCGACACTGACCTCGCCGCGCACCGCGTTCGATGACTTTCGCGATGCGCTGGCACGCAACGACCAGGCCGCTGGCGCGCGTTATCCTGAAGCGGCGCAGCGCGGACTGCGGCTGTTCATCGGCGAGGGCCGTTGCACCCTGTGCCACGCAGGCCCCCGCTTCTCGAACGGCGAGTTCGGAGATACCGGATTGCCGCATTTCCTGCCCGGCGGCGGCGTTGATTCCGGGCGACACGGCGGCTTGCGAAGCCTGTTGACCAGCCCCTTCAACCGCCTGGGCGCTTATGCAGACGATGACGGCGCAGGTGCTGGTTCAACCCGGCACGTACTGGAAACGCATCGCAATTTCGGTGAATTCAAGGTGCCGGGCCTGCGCGGCGTGGCCCACACCGCGCCCTATATGCACGACGGCAGCCTGCCAACGCTGACCGCCGTGCTGCGCCACTACAACGAGATCAACGAGGAACGCCTGCATGCCGATGGCGAGCGCATCCTGCGTCCGCTCGGCTTCAGTGCCGAGCAACTCGCGGACCTGGCAGCCTTTCTGTCGAGTCTGTAGGCCGCCCGCCGAGATTCTGGATCGGCGGGCGAGCGCGGGTCAGCAGCGCAAACCGCCGTCAGTTCACGACAGCGTGGCTCAAGATCGGATGTAGATCGCCAACGAGCCCTCGATCGAGCGCTCGAAATGGGCGATTTTCTGGATCAGGCGGCTGTCCAGCGGATGTCCGGCGGACAGCATCATGGTGCCAGTGGGTCCAACCAGATCACGCGCCAGCACCATGCCGTCGACCAATGAGTCGGCGCCCAGCAAGGTTTCGTTCGAAGCGAGCGATGCATTGGCCGCGTCAGCCATCGCCTCGTCAATCATCTGGCAGAACTTGTCGAGAACCCACGGGTCGAAGCGTCTGCCGCTGCCGCCGACGATCGTCACGCGTGCTTCCTTGGCGCTCAGCTTGCGCGGCACCAGCACACCGAGCTGCAGGTTGTCGAAATCGCTGCAAACCGCCAAGATGCGCGCCCCGACGAGAATCGCCCGGCCCTTCAATTGATCGGGAAAGCCGGTGCCGTCGAAGCGCTCCATCTGTGCACCGACTGTGGCAGCCGCACCGCGCAGATCCTGCAGCGGCATCAGCAGTTGCTCAGCGCGCGTGGCATGGTGCCGATAGTCGCGCACTTGGCGGGTATTCATCACCGACAACGGTGTGTTCAGCAACTCGTCTGAAAAACCCAGCTTGCCGACATCGTGCAGCAATGCCGCGAAAAATACTTCGCGCACCAGCGTCGCTTCCAGCTTCAGCCGGGTGGCCAATTTGTGAACCAGGTCAGCAACCCGCCGTGAATGACCGGACAAACGCTCATCACGCGTCTCGATCAGGCTGGAGAACACCTTCAAGGTGACGATCAGGTTCGCCTTCAGGCGCTTGTTGGCAGCCGACAGCTCTTCCAGGTTGGCGTTGACGTTGTTCTGAAGGATGGAGTTGAGCGCCTTCAGCTCTTCGCCGCGGCTCTTGGCCAGCGCAGCGACCAGCTGCTTCTCGCGTTCAACCACCTGCTGCTGCAACGCCTGCGCGACGACCCGCAGCAATTCAACCTCGACCCAGGGTTTGGTGATGTAGCGCGAAACCTGGCCTTGATTGATCGCCTCGATGATCGAAGAAACCTCGGCTTGCCCGGTCAACAGGAATCGCAGGGGATGCGGCCAGCGTTCGCGGACCTCTTGCAGGAAACGAGCCCCGCTCATTTCGGGCAGATTCATGTCCGAGATCACGATGTCAACGGTGTCGGCGCCAAGAGCAGCCAACCCGCCGGCACCGCTGTCGGCCACCAGAACCCGGTACCCGGCATTTCGGAACAGCACCTGCAGAGACGACAGAACTTCGGGATCGCCGTCGACGCACAGAAGCGTCGCCTGCAAGGGTGTCGAAGAGGACTTCAAGTCCTTGGCCTGGTTCATATCCGGAATTCTTCGGGTTGCGACGGCTTGGTGGTGCCGAATGCCGTCCTGCTGTCCTAAGTTAGGGGGTAATGGCCGATTGTCCAGGGGACACCTCGACGTTTACGCGTGGTGGCGCCGATGCATTCGATATCGACATCGCTCAGCGGCCGCGCTGCAGGGTGGCGAGTTGCGGTTCGATGCGCAGTTGGCATGCCCCCAGCGTTTCCAGCGGTACTTCAAATCCGGCAACGGGGCTCGAAAATCGATGGAGCTCAGATGCCATTTGTCATGACCAGATTTTATTCCGCGACGCCATACGCATTTCCCCGAGTTCAGAACAACCCTGCGATCAGCCAGACGGCGGTTCCCGACATCATCAACGCCACCAGGCCGTCGAGCACCCGCCAGACGTGCAGGGATTGGAGCCGCCGGCCCAGCCAGAAGGTGGCCATCCCCAGCGCCAGAAACCAGATCATCGAACCTGCTGCTGCACCGAGGCCGAACAGGGTGTTGTCCGCGCCATGAGCCAGCGATGCCGAGCCGATCAGCACGGCGGTGTCGATCCAGGCGTGTGGGTTGAGCCAGGTGAAGCCGAGTGCGGCGACCACGGCCTGACGCCGGGTCATGGGTTGCAGGTTGGCTGACGCGGCAGACGGCGCGGAATCGGAGGTTGACGGGCCGGCCGGCCGCAGGAAGCGCTTGAAGGCTTGCCAGCCATACACGGCCAGAAACAACGCGCCCGCGCCGATCATCGCGCCCATCAGCTTGTCGGACAGGCCGCCGAACTGCGCCAGGCCGTAAACGCCCAGGCCGATCAGCAGGATGTCGGACACGAGACAGACAGCCACTGTCAGCCAGACGTGCTGGCGCGTCAGACCCATGCGCAGCAGATGCGCGTTCTGTGGACCAATGGCCATGATCAGCGACAGGCTGAGCAGCATGCCGGCGGTGAATGCGGGGAAAGTGAAAGTCACGGAGAAATCTCTTGCATCAAAAGTGGTTCGGGGCGGCGGTTGGCTCACGTGCTGCCGTCGCGGAACGCAAGTGTCAATGAAATTCACTCGCGGTTAAACCAAATTGAATTAAACTTTGTCGGCTTGATTATTTTTTAATATAAAGCGATCACGATGCTCGATGCGCGCCAACTCGAAGCACTTGCAGCCGTCGCAGAGCACGGCGGGTTCGGCCCTGCAGCGCGCGCGCTGTCGCTGACGCTGCCGGCGGTGTCATTGCGCATCAAGGCGCTCGAGGAACACCTCGGCCAGCGACTGCTGGTGCGTGGCAAGACGGTGCGTGCCACGGCCGCCGGTCAGGCCCTGCTGGCCCATGTCAAACAGGTGCGGATGATGGAATCCGATCTATTGATCGGCCTGCAAGGCGGCAATGCCGCTGGCGCTGCGACACGCTGGCAAAGCCTGGGTGTCGCGATCAATGCGGATTCGGTGGCCAGCTGGTTCCTGCCCGGTGTGGCCGGGCTGTTGCAACGCCATCACCTTTTGCTCGAGATCGTGATCGACGATCAGGACCATACCCACGATGCCTTGAAAAGCGGCGACGTGATGGGCTGCGTGACCACCCTGGGCACCGCCATTCGGGGCTGCGTGGCCGAGCCGCTGGGCGTGATGCGCTACCGCTGCGTGGCCACCCCTGCGGTGGTGCAGCGCTGCAAGACAGCCCGCGGCGCCGTATCGGCCCATAAGCTGCTGGCGCAGCCCGCGATCA
>JBBRID010000111.1:0-9707 GCA_038221635.1 Burkholderiales bacterium | reverse complement strand
TCGTCAATTAATACGCCTATATACGCATCATACCGGTTAAGTATGAAGGGCTCGAGCCCCCGTATCTTTAGAACAGCGTTGATGCCGGCTATTAAGCCTTGTGCTCCGGCCTCTTCATACCCGGATCCGACCGTCGCCCAGGCGTCGACCATCGTGCCCTCGTCAACGTAGGCGCCGATGTTGACGAACGACGGCATCAGCACGACGTTCTTGCCGAGGTAGGAGCCACGCCGTGCAACCGCAGGTGGCACGATGCGCACGCCGGAGGCGCGCACTTCGGCCTCGTCGATGTGACTGAACTTGGTCTTGACCTTGTCGAAGAAGGTCAACTCGCCGGCATGCATCAACTGGTTTTCGTTGAGACGAAACGACAGCAGAACCGCCTTCTTGACCCACTGATTCACTTTCCACTGACCGACGCTTTCACGCTCGGCGACACGCACACGGCCGGCGTTCAGGTCGGCAATGGTCTGCTCGACCGCGTCTCGCACTTCCGGGCTGTTGGCAGGGGTCAGCGAGGCCCGGTTGTCCCAGGCGAGGTCGATGATCGATTGTGAATCTGATTGGCTCATGGCGAAATGTTGGTGCTGCCTGCGGTGGTGAACGCACACGATAGAGATTGGAAATCGAAGCGGTGCGGCGAAATCGGTCGAGAAGAATGGGAAGCCCGTGTCAATAGCCCGGAGCGCCGCTTCAAACGCTGCGCACGAACGCGTCGATACGGTGCGCGGCTTCCAGGCATTCGGCCGCCGGGGCGACCAAAGCAAGGCGGATCCGCCCTTGTCCCGGGTTGCTGCCTGCCACATCGCGCGCCAGCAGGCTGCCGGGCAATACTGAAACATTGTATTGAGACAGCAGTTGCAGCGTGAAGGCAACATCGTCACCCCCATAACAGTGGCTCGGAACGGCCGGCCAGAGGTAGAAGCCGGCATCGGGCAGCGCCACATCCATCACCTCGGCCAGCACCGGCGTGACCTTTGCGAATTTGTCGCGATATTGCTGCCGATTCGCCACCACGTGCGCCTCGTCGTTCCAGGCGGCGATGCTGGCCCGTTGCACGACCAGCCCCATCGCGCTGCCATGGTAGGTGCGGTACAGCAAAAACTGCTTGATGATCGAGGCGTCGCCGGCGACGAATCCTGATCGCATGCCGGGTACGTTGGAACGCTTGGACAGGCTGGTGAAGGCAATCAGCCGCCGAAAATCGCGGCCCAGCGCCTTGGCGGCCTGCAAGGAGCCAAGCGGCGCCTCGTCGCGGAAATAGATCTCCGAGTAACACTCGTCGGAGGCGATCACGAAGCCATGGCGGTCCGACAACTCGAACAACTCCTGCCACTCCGACAGCGGCATCACCGCGCCGGTCGGGTTGCCGGGCGAACAGACATAAAGCAGTTGCGTCCGGCGCCAGGTTGATTCCGGGATGGTCGACCAGTCGGCAGCGAAATTGCGCTGCGGGTTGCTCGGCGCGAATTCGGTTCGAGCGCCTGCCAGCAAGGCCGCGCCTTCGTAGATTTGATAGAACGGGTTGGGGCTGACCACGGTCGCGCCTTCGCGCGTCGGGTCGATCACCGTCTGAGCCAGCGCGAACAAGGCTTCGCGTGAGCCGTTGACCGGCAATACCTCGGAGTCCGAGTCGAGTGTCACGTCGTAGCGCCGCTTCACCCAGCCGACCATTGCCTCGCGCAGCGCCGGCTCGCCAGCGGTTGCCGGATAAGACGACAGGCCGGCCAGATTGCCGACGATGGCCTGTTCGATCAGTGCCGGCGTTGGATGCTTGGGCTCGCCAATGCCCAGGCTGATGGGTTTCAACGCCGGATTCGGGCGGATGTCGCGGGTCAGTTCGCGCAAGCGTTCGAACGGATACGGGTGGAGCTTGGCGAGCAGCGGATTCATCGGCCGATTATCGGTTGCGGGCAATCCCGCGTGTGCGGCGAAGTCGCGCCGCGCAGTGCGACAAGACAAGCGTCACAGCAAGCCGGTTTGCTGCACCGGCAGGCTGGTCAGGTGCACCGGCGGTGGCGGCTGCCAGCCCGGTTTGCGGTATTCAGCCACCACATTGGTGTAGATGCCGCCACGTACATACCATTTGGCGATGATCCGCAGATAGCGCGGCGCTGTTGCCGCGACGATGTCGTCGGCGATGGTGTTGGTGACCTTCTCGTGGAACGCCCCTTCGTTGCGGAAGCTCCACATGTACATCTTCAGGCTCTTCAACTCGACGCACCGCTCATCGGCGATCATGTCGATCGTGAAATGGGCGAAATCCGGCTGGCCGGTCAATGGACAGTGGCAGGTGAATTCCGGAATCTGGAACTGGATCAGGTAGTCGCGTTCGGCGGCCGGGTTCGGAAATACATCGAGCTGTTTGCTCGGAACCGATGGCGGGCTGGCCGATTTGCTGCGTTGTCCGGTCTTGATGATCCGCTTGTCTGCGGCTGGGTTCTTTTTGGCCATGGGCTTGGAAACAGGCAATTCGACGGATTCGTCAGAGCGATGAAAAGGGCGTGAGGCGGGTCAGACAGGGATGTCCCGATGTTATCATCCGGGCGCTTATGAGACTTCTTTGCACGCAGCAAATTTCAATCAAATCAACAACTTAGCAAGCCACATCCAGCCTTTTGCCGGGCCTTCGCCAAGCATTCACCGGCCATTTCATGCGTCTGAATTCAATCAAGCTGTCCGGCTTCAAGTCGTTTGCCGAACCGACGCATTTCCACCTGCCCGGCCAACTGGTCGGTGTCGTCGGTCCGAACGGTTGCGGCAAATCCAACATCATGGATGCGGTGCGCTGGGTGCTCGGCGAATCGAAAGCCAGCGAATTGCGCGGCGAATCGATGCAGGACGTGATCTTCAATGGCTCGGGCAATCGCAAGCCGGCCAGCCGCTCCAGCGTCGAGCTCGTGTTCAGCAACGAGGATGCGCGTGCCGGCGGTCAGTGGAACCAGTTCGCAGAGATCGCCGTGAAGCGTGTGTTGACCCGGGACGGCACCAGCAGCTACTACATCAACAACCAGCCGGTGCGTCGGCGCGACGTGCAGGATGTATTCCTCGGCACCGGTCTGGGCCCGCGGGCCTACGCAATCATCGGGCAGGGAACGATCAGCCGGATCATCGAAAGCCGGCCCGAAGAACTTCGTTTGTTCCTCGAAGAGGCGGCTGGCGTTTCCAAATACAAGGAACGGCGCCGGGAAACCGAAAGTCGGCTCAAAGACACGCGCGAAAACCTGACCCGTGTCGATGACATTCTTCGTGAACTCAACAGCAACCTCAACAAGCTCGAGAAGCAGGCCGAGGTCGCCAGCCGCTACCGCGACCTGCAGCAGTCCGGCAGCCTGAAGCTGCATCAGCTCTGGTTCCTGAAGCATCGCGACGCCGCGGCTGAGCAGCAACGGGTTGCCCAAGCCGTTCTCGATGCCACCACGGCCCTAGAGGCGCGGGTCGCCGATTTGCGCCATGGCCAGGCCGAGCTGGAGACCATTCGCCAGGCGCACTACTCCGCCAGCGATGGCTTGCACGCTGCCCAGGGTGTGCTCGCCGAGGCCGCACTTGAAGTCAGCCGGCTCGAGGAGCGCATCCGCTATGTGGTGGAGGGCCGCCAGCGCGCCGAGCAGCGGATCGCCGAACTGAATGAGCGCACGGCACAGTGGGCCGATCGGCACGCCCATGCCGAAGCCGAACTCGAGCAAGTGGCCGAGCAGATCGTTGCGGCCGACGAACAGGCCGAGGTGCTGGCAGCGCAGGCTGAAAGTCAGGGCGAGCGGCTGCCCGAGTTCGATGATGCCTTGCGAGCCGCGCAGGCACGGGCCAACGAGCAGCGCAGCCAGGTCTCGGCGGTGCAGCAGCAAATTCAGGTGTTGGCGTCCGAAAGCCGCAACGTGGACGACCAGGCCCGCCAACTGCGGCAGCGACACGATCGCCTGGACGGCGAGAAAAAGCAGTTGGCAGCCCCCGATCTCGATCGCCTGAACGAGTTGCGCGGTCAATCCACACAGGCCGACGAGGCGGCAGAACTAGCCGATGGCCGGCTCAACGAGGCCAGCGAGCAGCATCCGTTGCTAGACGACGCGCGTCGAACGCAGCAGCAGGCGACCAATGCCCAGAGCATCAGACATTCCGAACTGGCGGCTCGTCTGCAGGCCTTGAAGGCCCTGCAGGAGAAGGTGCAGACGGAAGGCAAGCTCATACCGTGGCTCAGCAAACACGGGCTCGAAGGCCTGGCCGGCCTGTGGACGCGCTTGCATATCGAGCCGGGCTGGGAAGCGGCACTCGAATCGGCGCTGCGCGAACGTCTGTCTGCGCTCGAAGTCGGCCGGCTCGATACCGTGCGTGCCTTTGCCGCCGATGCGCCGCCGGCCAAGCTCGCGTTTTATTCGCCGTCGGCCGCGGCGCTGCCGGCTTCAACCGACGCCGGACATGGTTTGCCTCGGTTGAGCGGGCTGCTGCGTCAAGGGGGCTCTGATGACTCGGCCGGTCTGGCTGCTTTGCTCGGCGATTGGCTGGAGGGCATCTACACGGCTGGCAGTCTGGACGATGCGCTGGCGGCCCGCCCCAGCCTGCGGCATGGTGAGGCCATCATGACGCGCGAAGGCCATTCGGTGTCAGCGTTTGCAGTCACCTTCTACGCGCCCGACAGCGAGCAGGCCGGCCTGCTGGCCCGCGCGCAGGAAATCGAAAACCTCGAGCGCCAGGTACGAGCCCAGGCCATGATGGCCGACGAATCGCGCAGTGCGCTGGTGCGTGCCGAAGCGGTGTACACCGAAGCCGCGCAGCGCCTGGCGCAATGGCGCCGGGAGGCCAGCGAGACGCAGTCGCGTGCCCATCAATTGCAGGTCGAACTGCTGCGCCTGTCGCAACAGGCCGAGCAGACCAGTTCGCGGCGCGCGCAACTGGCCGAAGAACTTGCCGAGGTCGATGCCCAGCTCGAAGCCCTGAACGAGCGCCGGGACACCGGTGAGGCCCGCTTCGAGGAACTCGACATGCAGCTCGCAACGGCCCAGGAGCGCCACGCAGAACTGGAAGACGAGCAGATCAGCGCCGAGCGTCGGCAGAGCGAAGCGCGCGAACAGTTGCGCGGCATCGAGCGCCAGGTGCAGGAGGCGCAGTTCACGTCGCGATCGTTGTCGGCTCGCCGCGCCGAATTGCAACGCAGCATCGATACCGCGGCACAGCAACGCGGCATCGACAGCCAGAGTCTGGAATCGTTGCAGGCCGAACTCGAACGCCTGGCAGATGCCTCGGCCGATGCCGGGCTGCAGGCGGCATTGGCCTTGAAGCTCGAACGCGAGTCGGCGCTGGCCGCGCAGCGCGGCGAGTACGACGACCTGTCGCTGCGGCTGCGGCGCGCCGACGAGCAGCGCCTGGTGCACGAGCAAAGCCTGCAGCCGCTGCGCGACGCGATCACCCGACTGCAGCTCGAAGAGCAGGCGGCACAGCTTGGCGGTGCGCAATACCTGGAGCAGCTCGCCGGGGTAGAAGTCGATCTAGAGCAGCTGGCGCAAGGCATTGTCGATGGCGGCGTCAAGCTGGTCGGCTTGCAGGGCGAGATCGACCGCATCAACCGCGAGGTGAACGCGCTGGGCGCGGTCAATCTCGCCGCACTTGATGAATTGACTTCATCACGCGAGCGCAAGGGTTTCCTGGATGCGCAGACCGCCGACCTTAACGAAGCGATCGAGACGCTCGAAGGTGCGATCCACAAGATCGACCTGGAAACCCGCGACCTGCTCGGCGCGACGTTCAACCAGGTCAACGAACATTTCGGGCGCATGTTCCCCAGCCTGTTTGGCGGCGGCAATGCAAGGCTGGTGATGACTGGCGACGAAATCCTCGATGCAGGTGTGCAAGTGATGGCACAGCCGCCGGGCAAGAAAAACAGCACCATACACCTGTTGTCGGGTGGCGAGAAAGCCCTGACGGCGATTGCGCTGGTGTTTGCGATCTTCCACTTGAATCCAGCGCCGTTCTGTCTGCTGGACGAAGTCGACGCGCCACTCGATGACGCCAATACCGAACGTTATTCGGCCCTGGTCAAGCAGATGGCGCAGGGCACACAATTCCTGTTCATCAGTCACAACAAGATCGCGATGGAAATGGCCGAACAACTGATTGGAGTGACGATGCAGGAACAAGGTGTCTCGCGGATTGTCGCGGTCGACATGCAAACCGCTCACAGCCTGGCCGAAGCGGCCTGACCCGATGGACGACCTGACGATAGCGCTCATTGCCGTTGGTGGCATCGCCGTGCTCGGCGTTGTTGCCTACAACAGTTGGCAAATCCGCAAGGCTGGCCCCAAGCGCGCGGAAGGCCCAACCCGCACCGAGCAGCGCGAACCCGCGATGGGGGCATTGCCGGAGGCTGCCGACGGCGTTGGCGCCGAGTCGGTGGCGGCCTACGACCACGCAGCAGGTCTCGATGCGGACCGGGGCAAATTCGACGCGCACGATTCCCTGGATGAGCTGAACAGTCAGCCGATGCCCCTGGTTCGCCCGCCGCGCCGCGGACCGGCTCGGCTCGATGCGCTGATCGACGTGCTGGTGGCGCTTCAGCTCGATGTGCCGGTGGCTGCGGAGGCCGTGCTCGCCAACATGCCGCCGAGCCGCCGCGCTGGCACCAAACCGTTCTCGATCGAGGGTCTGAGCGTCGACACCGGTGACTGGGAGCTGCCAGCACCGGGAGCCCGTTACACCGAATTGCAGGCTGGCGTGCAGATGGCCAACCGCAGCGGGGCGCTCAACGAAATCGAATATTCCGAGTTCATCCAGAAGGTTCAGACGTTTGCCGATGCACTCGGTGCGGCGGTCGATTTTCCGGACATGATCGAAGTGGTGGCAAGGGCGCGCGAGCTCGACGGGTTTGCCGGGCAGCACGATGCGCAGCTGGCGGTGCAGTTGCGGGCGCGCGGTGCCGCATGGAGCCTTGGCTATATCCAGCAACAGGCGGCTCTGCAAGGGCTGGTGCCTGGGCCCTTGCCGGGGCGCCTGGTCTTGCCTGGGGCGGCGCCGGGCTCGCCACCGATGTTGATGTTGACCTATGACTCGCAGGTGGCGTTGCTGGACGACCCGAACCAGGCACCGCTGCGCGAGTTGACGCTCAGTTTCGATGTGCCGCAAACCGACGCGGCAGCCGAGCCGTTCGCGGCCTGGTATTCGCGAGCCACCGCGTTGTCCGCGGCGATGGATGCGGTGGTTGTCGACGACCGCGGCCAGCCCCTGGGTCCGCAGGCATTCGCCTCCATCGACGCGGAACTCAAGCGCCTGTATGGCGCACTGGCTGCGCGCGATCTGGCCGCCGGCTCGCCGGCCGCGCGGCGCTTGTTTAGTTAGCGTGAGCACGCCTGCGCCGAATGCCGTGGTCGGCGTACCGGCCGATATTCAGAGGCGGGCGGCGATCCTGCGTGAGCAACTGCTGCACCACGCCAACAATTATTACGTGCTCGATGCGCCGAGCATTCCCGACGCCGAATACGACAGCCTGTTTGACGAGTTGCGGGCAATCGAAAACACTTGGCCCGAACTGGGCACCGACGATTCGCCGACCCGCCGCGTCATCGGCGCGGTACTCGACGGTCTGCAGCCGGTGCGTCACGCGGTGCCGATGCTGTCGATCGACACCGAACGCGATACCTCGCCTGCCGCCGCGTCACGTTTCGATGCGCGCGTGCGCAAATTGCTGGCCTTGGCCGACGACGCGCCGCCGGTGGCGTATTCGGCCGAGCTGAAATTCGATGGCCTGGCCATCAACTTGCGCTACGAGCGTGGCCAACTGGTCGAGGCCGCGACCCGGGGTGACGGAGAGGTCGGTGAGGATGTCACCCATACGATGCGCACCATCGCCGATATCCCGCGGCGCCTGAAAGGCCCGGGTACCGACGCGATCGAGGCGATCGAGGTCAGAGGCGAGGTGTTCATGCGCCGCGACGTGTTCGAGCGCATCAACGCAACCCAGCGCGAGGCCGGGCACAAGACCTTCGTCAACCCGCGCAATGCAGCAGCCGGCATCGTGCGCCAGCTCGATGCGCGGGTCGCCGCCACCCGGCCGCTCAATTTTTTCGCCTATGGCTTGGGCGAACTGCGCGGTTGGGAACCACCGCCCGGCCATTCGGCGATGCTCGATGCGCTGGCGGAATTCGGCCTCTCGGTCAATCGCGACCGGCGCCTGGTGGAAGGCGGTGATGGCCTGGCGGCGTTTCATCGCGACATCGGCGAGCGGCGCGACGCCTTGCCGTTCGACATCGACGGCGTCGTCTACAAGGTCGATTCACGCGCGCTTCAGCAACAGCTCGGCTTCAAGACACGTGAGCCGCGTTGGGCATTGGCGCATAAATATCCGGCCCAGGAGCAACTGACGCGACTCAACGACATCGAGATCCAGGTCGGGCGCACCGGAAAACTGACGCCGGTGGCCAAGCTCGAACCGGTTTTTGTCGGTGGCACGACAGTCAGCAATGCGACGCTGCACAACCTCTTCGAGCTGCGGCGCAAGGACGTGCGGATGGGTGATACCGTGATCGTGCGCCGTGCCGGCGACGTGATCCCGGAAGTGGTCGGTCGGGTGCCCGGTGTGCGGGCGGGCTATGTGCCTAATTTCAAGATGCCGAGGTCGTGTCCGGTATGCGGCAGCGATGTGCGGCGCGAGCCCGGCGGCATTGCCTTCCGTTGCACCGGAGGCTTGTTCTGTGCTGCGCAGCGCAAGCAGGCCTTGCTGCACTTCGCCGGGCGCCGGGCGATGGACATCGAAGGGCTCGGCGACAAATTGGTCGATCAACTCGTAGACGGCGGGCTGATCCGCACCTTGCCCGAGCTGTACATGCTCGGCCTGGCCAAGCTGGTGGCGCTCGACCGCATGGCCGACAAGAGCGCGGCCAAGCTGCTGACGGCGCTCGACGAGGCCCGACAGACCACGCTGCCGCGGTTCATTTATGCGCTGGGCATTCCGCAGGTTGGCGAGGCGACGGCTCGCGACTTGGCGCTGCATTTCGGGACGCTGGATCGCATCTTGGACAGCACGGCCGAGCAACTGCTCGAGGTGGCCGATGTTGGCCCGATCGTCGCATCCAGCATTCGCAGCTTTTTCGACCAGCCGCACAACCGCGAAGTGGTCGAGCAACTGCGTGCGGTCGGAGTCAGCTGGCCGGAAAGCGACGGCAACGCAGACCGCAGCCCGAAGCCGCTGGCAGGCAAGACGCTGGTATTGACCGGCACGCTGCCGACCTGGAGCCGCGACGAGGCTCGCGAGCGCATCGAAGCCCTGGGCGGCAAGGTGGCAGGTTCGGTGTCGAAGAAAACCGATTACGTGGTGGCAGGCGCTGAGGCTGGCAGCAAGCTCGACAAGGCGCAGGCGCTGGGTCTGACCGTACTCGACGAAGCGGGTTTGATGGCGCTGCTGGGCGCGAACGGGTGAGGTCGGCCAGAATCAGCGCATGACCGTCAGAGAAATCCTCAAGATGGGCGACCCTCGGTTGCTGCGCGTGGCACAGCCGGTCGCCGAATTCGATACCCCCGAGCTGCACACCCTGATTGCGGACATGTTCGAGACCATGGTGGCCGCCAAAGGTGCCGGACTGGCAGCGCCTCAGATCGGCGTCGATCTGGCGCTGGTGATTTTCGGCTTCAAGGAAAACCCGCGTTACCCGGACGCCGAGGAGGTGCCGCGTACCGTGTTGCTGAATCCACAGATCGAGCCGCTGACCGACGAGGAGGACATCGGC
>JBBRID010000110.1:0-9785 GCA_038221635.1 Burkholderiales bacterium | reverse complement strand
CTACCAACGCCACCACAGAACCCACCCGAGGAGAGCCGCGCCGGACCGCCCGCGCGAGCGCAACGTCAATAAAACGCGTCGATCCGTTGCGTGCCCAACAGTGGCTCGAGCAGTCGCGAGAGCGGACGCAAGGCGCTGTAGCGGGCCGCGACGCGGTGGGCATAGACGAAGAACCTGGGCAGGTCTTCGCTGTATTTGGGCTTGCCGTCGCGGTGTTTAAGCCGGCAGAAGATGCCTAGCACCTTGAGGTGGCGCTGCAGCCCCATCCATTCGACCTGACGCCAGAACTCACCGAAGTCGTCAGGCAGCGGCAGCCCGGCCTTGCGGGCATGTTCCCAGTAGCGGACGGCGATGTCGAGCTCCATCTCCTCGTCCCAGCTGATGAAGGCGTCGCGCAGCAGCGAAGCCAGGTCGTAGCTGACCGGGCCCTTGACGGCATCCTGAAAGTCGAGAATGCCGGGGCCCGACACAGTCAGCATCAGGTTGCGCGGCATGTAGTCTCGGTGCACCGCTACCGTCGACTGCGCCAGCGCGCTGTTGACCAGCAGCCGGCAGGCCTCGTCCCAGGTTGCCCGCTCCTGCTCGTTCCAGTGCATGCCGTGCTCGCGCGCCAGACACCATTCGGGAAACAGCGCCAGTTCGCGCTGCAGCAGGGCCGAGTCGTATGCGGGCAGCACATCCGCATCGACGCGTTGTTGCCAGTCGATCAGGGTGGCGACGGCCTGGCGCATCAAGCCATCGACGGCCGCCTTGTCTTCGCGTGCTGCCGCGTCGGCCAGCGCCTCGAGGTAGAGCGTCGATCCCAGATCGGTGAGCAGCAGAAACCCCCAGTCGACATCCTGCGCCAGCACGCGCGGCGCATTCAATCCGGCGCGTTCGAGCGCGCCGGCGATGGCGACGAAAGGCCGCACGTCTTCTTGTGGCGGTGGTGCATCCATCACGATCAGGCTGGTCGGGTCGCCGACGCCAGCCGGTTCGCAGTCGATTCGCAGGTAGCGGCGGAAGCTGGCGTCGCTGGACGCGGCCCGCAGGCTCTGCGGGCGCAGACGATGCGTGGTTTGCAGCGGCGCCAGCCAGGCGGCAAACGCTGCCTGGCGCACGGCGCTGGGCCAGTTGACGGTGTCGGGATAATTCTGGGGCTCGAGCATGGATAATCGATTCTACGGAGTCGCCCGGTCATCGGATGTCCGCGCTGCCAGCCAAACCGAGGTCGGGCCGCGGGTCCTGGCCTTGTGCTCGTCCGTTTCACGCTGCGGACCACCGGTCCGCGTTGTTCGCCAAGACCTGCCCACCGAGTGTTCCAACCTCACGCTTCGAGTTCATTGCTGCCCCGGCGTTGGCGTCGGTCGACCTGCGTCGTTGTGCTTGCCTTGGGGTTGCCCTGCGGCGCGTCGTCGCAGACACCGGCAGCCGATGACAAAAAGAGCTTGCCGATCGTGGTGGAGGCGCGTGAGATCCGTGGCCGGCCTGATCTCGAACTGGTTGCCGAAGGCGAGGCCAAGTTCCGGCGCGGCGACATCGACATCACCGCCGACGAACTGACTTACGACTACGCCCAGGATCGTGCGCGTGCGCTCGGCAAGGTGCGCATTGTTCGTGATGGCAATATCTACACCGGCCCGGAGCTGCAACTCAAGCCGCAGACCTTCGAGGGCTTCTTTCTTCAGCCGAACTACTTCTTCAGCCGAACCGGCGCTGGCGGTCATGCCGATCGCATCGACTTCCTCGGCCAGTACCGGGCGACCGCCGAGGGAGCCACCTATTCGAGCTGCCGGGCCGACGATGAACTCGATGCCGAGGGTCGGCATGTCAATCCCGCCTGGGAACTGAGCACACGCCGGCTGCGGATGGATTTCGATGCCAACGAAGGCATTGCCGAGGGCGCGGTGCTGCGCTTTTACGGCGTACCCATCCTGGCTGCGCCGGTTCTGAGCTTTCCGCTGACCGATGCGCGCAAGTCGGGCTGGCTGCCGCCCAGCATTGCGATCGACAGCAACAGCGGCCTGCAGGTCGCCGCGCCGTATTACTGGAACATTGCCCCCAATCGCGATGCGACGCTGACCCCGAAACTGAGCGCCAGGCGCGGCGTCGGGCTGGATACCGAATACCGCTACCTCGAGCCGACTTACCGCGGCAAGGCGAACGTCGACCTGCTGCCGTCGGATCAAATTGTCGGTCGCAGCCGGTATTCGCTGGCCTTGCAACACGACGCCGCATTGCGCCACGATGCCCGCTTGTCGCTGCGCGTGCTGCGGGTATCGGATGATGACTACTGGAAGGACTTCACCTCCAAGGTGCCGAGCCTGACGCCGCGGCTTCTGCTGTCCGATCTGCAGGTCGGCCGGCCGTTCCAACTCGGTGCGCGCGGTGGCGACTGGACCACCTACGCGCGAATCCAGAGTTGGCAGGTGCTGCAGAACGTCGAGCCGGCCAGTCGCATCGAGGCGCCCTACGATCGATTGCCGCAGATCGGCGTTCGGACCGAGCAACGACTGGGAGCCGGGCTGCAAGTCGACTTCAACGCCGAGTTCAATCGCTTCGCCAATCCGACCGGTGTGACCGGCGGTGTCAGTGGCGTGCCGGTCGGTGCCGTGGTGCCGCCGCCCGGACCGAACGGGCGGGCGACCGGTTCGCGGGTGCATGTGCTGGGTTCGATCAGTCGCCCCTGGCAGACGCCCGGCTGGAGTCTGATTCCGAAGCTGTCGCTCAATGCGGCTTCGTATGCACTTGACCAGCCATTGGCCAACGGCAGCCACAGCCCATCGCGGGTGATTCCGACTGTCAGTGTCGACAGCGGCTGGGTCTTCGAGCGCGACACCAGCTGGTTCGGACGTTCGCTGCGCCAGACCCTGGAGCCGCGCCTGCTGTACGTCAACACACCTTACCGCGACCAGCGCCTGCTGCCCAACTTCGATTCGGCCATCAAGGATTTCAACTTCGATTCGATCTACACCGAGAACCAGTTTTCAGGTATCGACCGCGTGTCGGACGCAAATCAGCTGACGGCTGGCGTGACAACGCGATTTCTCGATCCGTCCACCGGTGTCGAGGCGATGCGATTCGGCGTCGTGCAGCGGGTGCTGTTCCGTGATCAACGGGTCACGGCCGATGGCCCGCCGTCGACCCAACGCCTGTCCGACCTGTTGCTGCTCGGCCAGACCAGTCTGCTGCCGAAATGGACGCTCGAATCGTCGGTGCAATACAACCCCGACCTCAAGCGCGTCGTCCGCTCGGTGGCCAGTGCGCGTTATTCGCCCGGGCCGTTCCGCACCGTCAATGCGACCTACCGCCTGACTCGCGGCCTCAGTGAACAACTCGAGCTGGGCTGGCAATGGCCGATATTCGGCGCCGTCGAGGCCCTGGCGGGTCGCCGGGCGACTGCCGAGCCGCCCCCGCTGCTGAATGTGATGGGCAGGTCCGATTGCAGCGGTACGCTGTATGGCGTGGGCCGCATCAACTACAGCACCACCGATCGCCGCATCACCGATTCGATCGTCGGCCTGGAGTACGACGCCGGCTGCTGGATCGGGCGGGTGGTTGCCGAACGGCTGTCGACAGGACGCAGTGAAGCGACCACCCGGCTGCTGCTGCAACTCGAGCTGGTCGGCTTATCCAGGCTCGGTAGCAGCCCCCTTCAGGTCTTGAAGGACAATATCCCCGGCTATCGGCTGTTGCGCGAAACCTCGGGCATCGGCTCGAATGTGAACACCTATGAATGATTTGACCCCTCTGCGCCGAACTACGGATCAACATCGACTACCGGCCCGCGTGCCGAAGTTGCGCGACCTGCTGCTGCTGGCGGCCACCGCTGCATTGGCACTGCCCAGTGCTGCCCAGCTCCGGGCTCCGTCGGCGACAACACAGGGCGTCGGCTCGTCGCCGACCCGCGCGGCGGCTGCAAGCGCCGGGCTGCGTGGCGACTACATCCTGGCGATCGTCAACCAGGAACTTGTCACCGCCGGTGAACTGGCCCTGCGCATGCAGCGGGTGCGCGATGCCTCCGAGCGCGCCGGCAGCACGCTGCCGCCGGAGTCTGAATTGCGCAGCCAGGTGTTGAAGGTGCTGATCGACGAACGGGTGCTGGTCACCGCGGCGCGCGAGACCGGCCAGCGTGTGGATGAGGCCGAGATCGACCGCGCGGTCAATAACGTCGCTGCCCAGAACCAGCTCTCGCAAGCCCAGCTGAGGGCGCGTCTACAAGCCGAGGGGGTCGACTACGGACGCTTCCGCAGCAACCTGCGCGATCAGATTCTGGTCGAACGTACACGCGAGCGCGAAGTGCAAACGCGCATCCGGATCACCGATGCCGATATCGACGCCGAGATCACCCGGCAGCGCGCCGAGGCCGGCAATGCGACCGAGTACAACATTGCGCAAATCCTCGTCGCCGTTCCCGAAACTGCCACCGTCACGCAGGCGATGGAGATGCGCATTCGCGCCGAGGGGCTGATGGCGCGGGTACGTGCCGGAGAAGCGTTCGAGGCCGTGGCCCGATCGGCCTCTGATGACGCCAACAAGGGTCAGGGTGGAGTCATAGGCATGCGGCCTGCCGATCGGCTGCCGGATGTCTTCGTCACCAAAGTCAAAGACCTGCAGGTCGGGGCGATCGCGCCGGAAATGCTACGCACCGGTGCGGGCTTTCACATCCTCAAGCTGGTCGAGCGACGCGATGCCGAAGCGTTCAAGGTCAGCCAGACGCGAGTGCGCCACATCCTGCTGCGGCCGTCCGCGCAGCTGAGCGAGCAGGCTGCCATTCAACGGCTGGAAGGATTCAAATCTCAGATCGCTTCTGGCAAGGCGACATTCGAGGACATGGCGCGGCAGAACTCCGAGGACGGCAGCGCCGCCGGTGGTGGCGATCTCGGCTGGACCTCGCCTGGCAGCCTGGTTCCAGAGTTCGAAAAGGCCATGAACGATCTGCCCGCCGGCGGCTTGTCGGAGCCGATCGTCTCGCGATTCGGTGTGCACCTGATTCAGGTCGTCGACCGCCGCGACATCGAACTCGACGCGCGCCAGCAGCGCGAGCAGGTTCGAAACGCGCTCAAAGAACGCAAGTACGAAGCGGCCTATGACGATTGGCTCGATGAGCTCAGAGCCCGGGCCTACATCGAGATGCGCGAGCCACCGACAACCTGAGCCCGGTGTTGGCCGTCGCTGCGTACACCCTGTGCCGCCTTGGCTGCGCTGCTGGCGCGATGGCATGAGGCACCAGGCACGCAAACGCTTCGGCCAGCATTTCCTGACCGATCAAGGCGTCATCCAGCAGATCGTCGACCTGATTGACCCTCGTCCCGGCCAGGCGGTGATTGAGATTGGCCCGGGTCTTGGCGCGATGACCGATCCGCTGGTGGCGCGCTGCAAGCGCCTGCAGGTGATAGAACTCGACCGTGACCTCGCGGCTCGCCTGCGGCGTCGGCCTGAACTCGATGTGGTCGAGGCCGACGTGCTCAATGTCGACTTCAAAGCGCTGGCCAATCAGGCCTGCCAAGAGTTGCGGGTCGTCGGCAACCTGCCGTACAACATTTCAACGCCGATCCTGTTTCATCTGCTCGATGCGGTCGAGGTCGTTGCCGATCAGCATTTCATGCTTCAGAAAGAGGTGGTCGATCGGATGGCCGCAACGCCGGGCAACAAGGCTTTCGGCCGGCTGTCGGTGATGCTGCAATGGCGCTATGCCATCGAGTCGGTACTCGACGTGACGCCGGAAGCGTTCGATCCGCCGCCGCGCGTCGAATCGGCCGTCGTCCGCATGACGCCGCTGCCGCGAGAGGGCGTCGCAGACATCGACGTTGCGCGCCTCGGCGAACTGGTCGGCGTTGCCTTCTCGCAGCGACGCAAGCTGCTGCGACATACGCTGGGCAAGTGGATCACCGAACAAGGAATCGAAGCACCGTTCGACGTTCAGCGGCGTGCCGAGGAGGTGCCGGTGGCAGAGTACCTGGCGCTGGCGCGCGCGGCGGCCGCGCGAACGGCAAATCGCGGCTGAAGCCTGCTACAGGCAAACCGAAAGAATGCTTCCTGCAGGAGCGACTTCAGAGAATATCGTGCCGAACAAACTGACGCCGTGCGCCGGGCTGCGCGCAGCGGCCTGGCCTCAGAGAGATTTTGTAGGAGCGGCTTCAGCCGCGCTTGCGGGTTCAGCCCCGCTTGCGGCTTCAGCCCCGCTTGCGGGTTCGAATGTCGCGCCGTGCGGCTTGGCGGAAAGCCAGAAGCGCGGCTGAAGCCGCTCCTACAAAATCATCACCTGAGGCGGAGCGGCGAAGCCGCTCCGGGGTCAATCAATCAAGCAGCGTTCAGCCACATCGACGTATCGAACGCACTGCTCATCATCGGCATGTTCATGCCGAAGTTCGCGTTTGCTGCCGCCTTTGAACCTGCCTTGGCAGGTTTGGCTGCAACGTTTTGGGCCACATCCGTCGCCCGCTCCCATGACCCTTGTTCCTGGGAGCGGGCTACTGAAAAGAATAGAAGCACCTGAACGGCACCCTGCGCTCAGCCCAGAAATCGGCCGCGTCACGAAAAATGTCGAGCAGTTGTTCGCGCGCTTCACGGTCGAAGCGTGGGTTGTCGGGCAATTGTTCGAGCACGACCACGAAACCCGGCTGGTCGCCCGCCTTGTTGACCTGATCGGTCATGCAGTCGAACAAGGCATCGAAGTTCTTGCCGAAATGCGGCGGGAACAGAAAGGCCTCGGCAATGGTGTCGAGAACGTCCTGCTTGGACTGGGCCGCACCGAGGTTCGCGTAGAGGAAATGCTGCTCGACGGCCTGAGCCGCCTGCATCAGATCTTCCACGCGATAGGCGCGGATCGATTGAACGATGTTCGGACGGACTGTCTGCAAGAGCATGTCACGTTCCTCCTTGGATCACGAGAGAAAAAAAGCGTTTGGCACAGGGGGGCGCAACCCGACCTTTGGCCTTGAAGTTAATTTGGAGAACGGTCACTGAACGATGCGTTTGAAACTGCTGTAGTGATCGTCGGTATAGAAGCAGGATTCGGTCGTTGAAGGAGGTTTCCCGCCACAGACGATTCGTCGCGCGCCGCGGTCGCGCGATGAGGGAGTCCGGACGGTGTATTCGCGGTAATAGCCTCGTGGCTTCAGCGGCAGCAAGCGTTCCCGGTTGCCGAAGGTCGTTCCGTCCTTGTAAAACGGAAACGGGCCACCGACTTCGATCAAACTTGCGGTATGGCGGGCTTCCCTTGGCAGGTCGACCAGCCGGACCGTAGCCGAATCAAGCAACGGGCCCTTTGCTGCGACCACCACTGGCCCGAGCAAGGAAATCGCCAAACCGGCCGCAAGGCCCGCCCTGCGCCATGCAGACAACGCAAGTGCCCGACCTGAAAAAAACACGGGTTTTCCCTTGAATCAGAAAGCGGTATGTTACCGAAATGATGCGAAAAGCTCAAGTGCAAGGGATCTCCCGTCGCCCGGAAGGTGCATCGTAAGTGGTTGCACACTATCTGTGAAAGATAGTAATAACGTAAGGCGGCGCATATTACTTGAAAGCTTGGCGAGACCGACCTTCTAAACCATGTCTTTGCAATGGCCTGGACTGGGTAAGAACACACCGATTCGGTGCGTCGCCTTGAGCATGCGGCGTCGGCAGTGCGTCCGCCAGCGCCGCCCGATGCGCACAATTGCGTAGTCGGCATTGAACAGGCTGGCCGATACTGGGGATCCGCCGCGCCGCTCGATGACTTTCCCCTTCTCCGCAACTGCCTCCGTGCCAGGTCCAGACCTGGCCGCTGTACCGGTGCCGCCGATCTCATCGGCTCATCGCACGGACACCCCGACACGGCGGCGTCGGCCATGGCTGTGGCTGGCGCTGGTCAGCCTGCTGCTGATTGCCCAGACGGCGCTGGTCTGGCTGACCTTCAATTTCGAGATCAACCGCCTGCAGGAGGAGGTGGAAGCCGCCTCAGCGAGCATCGCTGCAGACATTCGCCAGGCGGTGTCGCGGGATTTGCAGAGCTTGCAAGCGCTTGGCTGGCGCGATGAAGCCACATCGGCACAGTGGCGCACCGAGGCGATCCAGTTGGTGCTGGAGCGGCGCGAGTTGCTGCGCATCGAGCGACGCGATCTGCAAATGCAGATCGTGAGCGCGATCGACAGCCCCTACCACCCGCCGATCTTCAGTCGGCTCCCCCGCGACGCCATCGACCAGGAGACGGCCGTGGCATGCAGTGCGGCCACGCGGGTTGGAGGACCGACCTTTTCGCGCAGTTTCTTCGTTCCGCTGCCCGGCGATCTGGGGGTCGAGGTCGTCGATGTCTGCATTCCGGTGCGGCGCAACGGTCAGTTCAGCAGCTTTGTGGTCGCCAGCGTGTCATTGCAGGGCCTGCTTGGCGACGTGGTCAGTGCGCAGTTGCTGCAGGGGCACGAACTGACGTTCATCGACGTCGACGGCACCCGGCTGGCTCGCGGCGGAAGACCGCGTGGCGCCGGCGTCTACATCGCCGAGCGCCTGGTGGATCTGGCCGGCCAGACGATGCGCCTGCGTGTCGACAGCAGGTCGGGGCGTCCCGAACTGATACCGAATCTGGCGGTGGCCTTGGTGCTCGGCTTGTCGCTCGCGCTCGGCGCCGTGGTGCTGCTGTTGACACGGGACATGCGACGCCGTTCTGCGGCCGAACATGCACTGGCCGAGGCCTTGGCGTTTCGCAAGGCAATGGAAGATTCGCTGCTGACGGGTCTGCGTGCCCGCGACCTCGATGGTCGGGTGAGCTACGTCAATCCGGCATTCTGCGAAATGGTCGGCTTCGCCGCTGACGAAATCATCGGGCGCGATCCGCCACCCTATTGGCCGCCTGAAATGGTGCCTGAGTACCGACGCCGAATGAAGCAGCGCCAGCTGCCCGACCCTCAGCCGAGCGTCGGTCCGGCTGCACGCGGCAATTCCCGCGAAGGTTTCGAGACCACCTTCATGCGCAAGAATGGCGAGCGTTTTGCGGTCTTGATCTTCGAGGCGCCATTGGTCAACAGCCATGGCCGGCAGACCGGCTGGATGAGTGCCGCGCTCGATGTGAGCGATCAGCGCAGGATCGAGGAGTTGTCGCGCCAACAGCAGGAGCGACTGCAGGCCACGGCCAGGCTGGCCACCGTCGGCGAGATGGCTTCGTTGCTGAGCCACGAATTGAATCAGCCGCTGGCCGCGATTTCCAGCTACGCCGCCGGTTCGCTGAACCTGCTGCGGGAGGAGGCGGCCGAGACCGAGGATGCCGGCCTGCTGCGCCAGGCGATCGAGCGCATCGGCGAACAGGCCGAACGCGCTGGCAAGGTGATCAAGAGTGTTCATGATTTCGTGCGCCGCCGCGATCAGTTGCGCGAGCCGGTGCGCGTGGAGGTGCTGATGGAAGCGGTGTTGCCGCTGATGCGCTTGCAAGCCCGCAAGAGCGGCGCCCGCATCGAGGTGTCGTTGGCCGATGGTTTGCCACGGGTCGTCTGTGATCGAACCATGGTTGAACAGGTGTTGCTGAATCTGACCCGCAATGGCATCCAGGCGATGGAACAGACCACGCCATTGGCGCAGCGCGAACTGCTGATCCGGGTGCGCAGTGAGCATCCGAACTGGGTCGCGATCAGCGTGATTGACCGTGGACCCGGCATCGACAGCGATGTGGCGCAGCGCCTGTTCACGCCGTTCTTCACGACCCGCACCGAGGGAACGGGCCTTGGGATCGCGCAGTGCCAGCGTCTGATCGGGACCGCCGGTGGGCGGTTCCGGATCGAGAGCGAGCAAGGCAAAGGAACCACCGTGACGATCAGGCTGCCGACGACCTGAGC
>JBBRID010000109.1:0-9874 GCA_038221635.1 Burkholderiales bacterium | reverse complement strand
CATCGCGGGCGATCTGTGGCACCAGCGCTTCGGATCCGCCGAAAACGCCGCGGGCGCTGCCCACGTGACTGCCGGACCAGACGACGACTGAGCTCTTTACCTCCACGAGTTGCAGCAGCACGCGCAGCCGATCGCCGTCCAGATGCACGCGGCCCCCGAGCACATGATCGGCTTGCAGGTGGCTGCGGATGCCGTCGAGCGCCTGCGCGCGGCCGCGAAATGCCGCCGTCGACAATCTGGAGATGACGGTAAGCGACGGGTTGCGCGACATCGCTGCAATCACTTCGTCGGCCAGCACATCGCCCAGGAACGCCTGCACGCCGCCGAGGTCGAAGGTATCGAACGGCACGATCGCCAATGTCGGACGCAAGCTACCGATGCGCAGCCTCGGCACGCTGGGCGAAACAGACTGGCTGGGGCTCACGATGAAAGTCCTGACCGGGGTGGGGGTATCGCGCAGATAACAGTCGCCGAGATCCTCGTACTCGGCATCCAGCCCGAGAACGAGACGGTCGCGGACGGCAGCCGAAACGGCGGTTTGTCGGGCCTGTGCAATGCGTGCCAGCAGCACGGCCTGGTTGACTTCGGGGCCGAATATGTCGACTTCGCTGACCGTTACGTCGCCACAGGAAACACCGGCACGAAGCTGGATGCGGTGCGATTCGGCGACGCTCGCATTCACCGATTCGATCAGCTCATGCACAGCGAGCGCGACTGAGACAGCTTCTGTCGCGCTTTCGAAGATCAACATCATGCCGTCGCCGAGGTGCTTGACGAGGTGGCCTTTGTGATGGATCAACAGGCTATCGCGCACTTCGCGCACGAACTGCACCCAGCGCTGCGGGAAATTTGCAGCAGCCATCTGGACCAGTTGCACCGATCCGACGACATCGACAACGACGATTGCCCGCCAATGGGTCTCGAATGGGCTCTGGGGCATACCAGGCGACATGTCCCGGATCCTTCGCAACGTCGTTTGCTGAGGGTGTGGTTACGGATTCTGGCCGACTTCCGGCTGGACAAACCTAGTCGATACCCCCCTAACTGCGCGGTGCTTCATCAACTGGGTGTATGAAGCGCCGCTGCCCTGGTTCAGAGCCCCTGGCGCGCACTACCGGCTTCAAGGCTTTCGATTGGCCTTGGGCGCCCTTTTTGCCGCTGGCTTACTCGTCGCCATTGGCTGCGTCGCCGCTGCGGGCCTTCCCGGCCCGCTCGTTTGCTCTGTCTTCTTCTTGACTTTCGCCGCGGGCTTTGGCTGCTTTGCCGTTGCCTTGCCCGTGGTGGCAACAGGTGGCTTTGACGTAGCGCGGCCGGCTGGTGTTGTCTTCCGAACCCCCACGGGCCGATCGCTGCGCCCAGCCCGCCCCGGCTGTATCCGCCTGGCCAGTTCGATCAGCCGATCCGCAGTCAGCGCCATCGCCGCATTGCCCGCCGGCCCTAACGACAGCGCGTCGCAAAGGCGTGAAATCAGGTCCATGTGGGTGACGATGGAGTCGACTTCCGACGGCTTGACGGTGATGTTGCTGATGGCGTCGGCGTAGGCCTTGACGACGGATTCGAAGATCTGGCGGCCAGTGTCGTCGTTGCGGCCCAAGCTGCCTTTGAGAAGGTGCTCCACCAGCAGCGATTCAGCCGGGATGACGGCTGCCCATGGGCCGTTGTCTTCGCCGAATCGCTGATCAGCGGTCTGCCGGCATTGCTGCGCCAGGCCGATCGCCGAGTCCTTGCTGGCCGGAGTATCCCACCAGGTCAGGGCGTCGAGCGCAAGCCGGTTCAGCGCGAGGTAGGGGACAAAGTGGCTGCTGCCGGGCATGCCTTCGGCGCCGCGGTAGGCGGCGATCGATCGGTCCAGGCATTGCTGCATGTCGTCCCGCGCCGCATCTGCGGCGGCTTCGCTCAGTCGCCCGCTCAGCAGGCGGCGTGCATGCAGGCTGGCCTTGCGTTTCCAGGCGCTGCCTCGCAGCGCACAACGCATCGAGTTGTTGTAGGCGGTCGCCGCCGTTTCTGGGGCCACGTTGACGCCTTTGACCGCTGCGCTGACCAGCGCGTCCAGGCCGTCGAGCCGCTCCAGCGCGAGGTCGATCAGGCCCTGCGCGGCAGCCAATGACGCAGCAGTGCCCTCGCCGCTGTTGATCTCGGCCTCGGCGCGACGCTCGCCGAGCCGCGCTTCCACATTGGCCAACCGTTCGATGTCGCGGATCGGTACCACGCCCTGTGCATCCTCGGCCCTGATTGCCGCGATGAATTCCTCGCGTGCCCGCTCGAGCTGGTTCAGTTCGTACCAGGTGGTTCCAAGCGCTGAATGCAGCTGCGGCAGCCCGGCCCAGCCGGGCGGGCAGCGGCGCGAAATCAGCGCGCCAACCGCATCGGCGCGGGTTCGCATCTCGCGTTCGGTCATCGAGCCGCGCCGCCGCGCGAGATCGGCACGCGCGCCGGCCAGGTCGTCGAGCAGTTCATCGGGTGAGACGTAGAGCGACGTGCCGGATCCGGAGGCCGCACCCTGGGCGCGAGGCTCGGCTATCCAGCCGGGGTCCCCATAGGCCTGGAACGCACCCCAGGTGATATCGGCCGGATTGGCCTCCCAGGTAGCGCACCTTGCCGCAAAGACGGCATCGCCGAACGGCATCCGCCGCAGCAGCAGTTGCTCGTAGAACACCTGGCCGAAATATTTGGCCGATTCGTCGTTGACCGCCCAGCCCGCCACCACCACGCAGCGCACGCCTATCTGGATCAATTCGCTGGCGACGCTGGCGGCCAGCTTGTTGCCGTTGCTGCCGCCGTCGATCTGACCGAGGTGGCAACAGTTCAGGAACACCAGATCGGGCACGATTTCCATCGCGTCGATTTCCGCCGCCGTGATCAGCAGGCCACCCGACAACAACACACCGCTGCGGTTGCGGCCGTCGGCGTGGCGCAGATTGAAGACACCATGCGCCGAGATGTGCAGCACGCGCCAGGGCTGGTGATACAGCGTCGACAACACCTGGCTGGCCGATTGGTCGGCGCCGATCACCGAGGCCACGCTGTAGCCCATGCTCGCCAGGATGCCGGCGGTGGCCACCGCTTCGGCTTGCGCTCCCGGCAGTGGCGGTGGTTCCTGAGCCGGCGTGACGACAATCGACGTGGCACCGCTGGTACCTGAGGCGGTCATCGTGATGGTCGGAAAAGCTGCACCGAAACCCGCAACAGACGGATTGCCGATCACCAGTGCCGTACGCCCCAGCGCCTGGCGCACCTGACTGCGAAAACGCGACGACGACAGCTGACGCACCACGGCCGCACGCAGCGACAGCGGACGGTGATCCCCGGGCACGGTCGACGGCGTGTCGCGCTGCCCCGGATCATCGGCCAGCATCAGCTCCCATGGCAGGTTGGCGGTGTGGCTGTCGACCACCAGCACCACCCGGTCGAGCTGGCGTGCCGCGTCCTTGAAGTCGTGCGGAACCATCAGCTGGAACAACATGCGACCGAAATCCTCGTTCCACACCGTGTCGCGGATCTGCTGTGCAACCAGCGCCTCGATCAAGCCGGGTTGGCGCTGCTGCAGCACCGATTCGGCGCGTGCGCGCTGGCCGACGTACAGGAAGCGCAGGCGGTCGGCTACCGGCACGATCCCACGTTCGGCGCGGCTTCCGGGCTGCCCCGAGCGATCACGCGAAAAGTCTGGCGGGCAGTCGGCGTCCGGGCGATCGGCATCAGTGATGATCAGGCGTGGCCAGTAGCTCGAGTTGCGGTCGTCGAACAGGCGCTGGCGGGCGCCGTTACCGCGCACCAGTTCGCCGCGCGAGACCAGGGTGGTGCCCTGCCGTTGGGCCTTCGCCGCCAGTTGCGTGGTCAGGTGGCGCAGTGCGTAAACGGCAGTGATCGCGGTGTCGAGGTACAACTCGATGATGTCGAGCTTGGCGATACGGATGTTCAGACGCGTCGTTTCGAAGAAGCGTTCATTGGCTTCCATCACCCCGCTGACCAGCGCCTCGACCGACGCGGCAATGGTGAGATTGGCTGAGGAGTTGAACCCCAGCAGCAGGCTTGCCAGTGGAATTTCCCGATCGGCCTGGCCGAGCACGTCGACCACCTGCAGCAGGTAGCGCAAGGCGCCGGTGCGCACCGCGCTGGTCAGGTCGGTCGGACTCAGCGAGCCCTCATAACGGCCGAGGCCGGTCACGACCGCGCCGGTCAGGCTGCCGCGCTCGCGCTCGAACTCGTTCGGAATGCGCAACACCACCGTCGCGGTACCGCTCGGCCCCGCGTACAGGCCCAACGAATGGCGCTCGCTCAGGTCGCCTTCGAGCAGTTCGCGGTCGATCAGCGATTCGGCGCCGGCAATCGAATCCTGCTCGTAGTGCCCGACCATGATCGGCTTGGCAATGAAACGCAGGTCCATCGCCTTGACGACCACCTCGAGGCGGCGGCGGGTCCGTGGCGGCACCCGGTTGCGCAGCGAGCTGCCCATCATCGCTCGTTGCAGTGCGTCGGGGTCGGCGACCGTCGGTGGGCCGGCGTCGTAGCTGATCGGTCTCGCCTGCTCGATCGCCCGCGACGCCGGCGGTTGCATGCTCAGCAGCGCCGTGGTGCCCGAGGTCAGCAATTCGGTAAGGGCCGGGAAATGCTCGACAGTCGACATCAAGTCGCCATGTTGCACCGGCTGGTAGTAGAAGCTGCCGATGCCACCGATGCGGCCCGAGTCCCAGGTCACGGTGCCGTCGCCGCGCGTGGTGCCAATCAGTTTCAGACGCGTACGGCCGTTGCCGTCGGTTTCTTCGCGGATCCCGCACGGCGTGTTGCTCGCCACGCCGAAGATGTAGATCGCATTTTTTTCGTAGCCGACCGGCAGCGCCGGCGTCTTGATGCCATCGGCCGTCCACAGCCAGCTCGCGCCATCGAGCACCGGTTGTTCAGGCGTCGCGGCCTTCTGGTCGCCGAACCAGAAATCGACCACCTTGGATTTCAGATCGGTCCAGGTCTCGGCCTGCTGGAATGGGTAGAGGGTGCCGCCGTCGGCCTGCCCCTGGAAGGTATCGATGAAGCCGGGCTTGGGCAGCAACTGCAAGGCGCCGCGGAAGCCGGCGACCAGGTCGAGCACCTGCTGCATGTCGTGTTTCAGGTCGAGCCGCACCAGTGTTCGCAAGGTGTCGCTCTTGCCGATCATGTTGGCAACCATCGAGTGCGCACCCTGATTCGGCGTGCCGAGCATCACCAGACGCGCGCCGTCACGGGACATCAAGGCGTCCATCACGCTGCGACGCTTGTGGATGCAGGCGCGGACCACCAACCCACCCATGCTGTGGGCGCACAGCCTGATCGGGGCGTCGGTATCCTTCATCAACTGGGCGAGGTATGCGCCCAGCCGCTCGGCGAGCACGTCGATCGGCTGCCGCCAGTCGTAGGCAAATCGTTCGACGCGGTGGCTGCGTCCAAGGTGTTCACACAGCTTGCCGTAGAACATCGCGAACAGTTCGTCGGCCTCGACGCCGGGCTGGCCCCAGCCGATCTTTGCTAGGCCGCCGGTGGCGATGTCCGGCGCATCGAACCAGACGCGGTCGTCGCGCCCGACTCGCAGGTGCGACCCCATCACGCCCGGCAGCAGCACAACCACCGGCCGTTTCGGGTCGCCGGCGTCGCGGCTGCGCTCGGCGCTGGCCAGCGCAGCCTCGTATTCGCCGGCACTCGGCAGGGCGCGGAAACTGGTCAGGCTGGCGGGGTCGACGCTGACGAACCAGTCGCGCAGCGCCGAGCGGGTTTCGAAGTTGGTGAAATAACGGAAATGCGAGACGTCGGCACCGCGGTCGAACAACACCCGCGATGCGGCCCGCGGCGCGATGCCGGCCAGCATCGACGGCGTGTCGACGACGAGGTCGTTGTCCTCCTTGTCGAACAGCAGAAAGTCGGTCAGCAGCACGCCCAGCCGCTTCAGCAGGTTGCCGCCCTGGATGTCGCCGGCGATCACCGCCATCGCGAGACCCTCGCGCACGGGGGCGTCGCGCAGCAGCGCGGCGATCGGGGAATCGGGCAGCATCGCCTCGATGCCGGGTACCAGGTGGGCGTTGGTGCGGTTCTTCGCGATCTCGACGACGACCCGCTTGAACGCCGAATAGATCGGGCTGCCGAAGAAGAACGGTACCGCGCCGATCAGCGTCAACAGGCCCGACAGAAACACATCGAAATTGCCGCTGGCCAACAAGGTGCCATTGGCCGGACCCGCGGTGCGAACGTAACGGCGAATCACGATGCCGCGCTCCCGCAGCAGTTTGGCCAGTGTGCGCAGCTGACCGCGCTGCTCGGCATGGGCGTCTTCGAGCTCGGCGCGGACACGCTCGGATTCCTGCGGGTCGGGGTCGCCGGTACCGGCGAACGCATAGCGGTAGGAATCGATCAGTGCGTCGAAATCGCCCAGGCACAGCAGGTCGGCGACCAGGCCACCGCGCGAGTGTGATGCCAGCGAGACATGCGCACCGCGGGGCAGCGCGCTGACCAGCTGGATCGCGTTCTCGATCGGGCTATCGGACAGCGTGCGGTGTTCGAAGCCGAAGATGCCGCCGGGAAACCGTGCTTCGAGTGCGGCCCACAGGTCGCGGTCGCCAATGCGCAACTCGCCAAAGCTGCCCAGCGTGCTCGAACCGGTCCCGTGGACGAAGACCAGCATCGTCTGGCATTCCGGATCGCGCTGCGGTGAGTCCTTGGGGTCGACCAGCGTGACCGGCAGCAGATCGCTTTCCTTGCCACTCGAACCCACCCAGCGGTAGAGACCCGGGCCGTGGGCCAGCTGGTTCTCGATCGCTCGCATCAGCGCCTTGGTGCCAAGCCAGCTCACGCCCAGCTCGGCCTTGTTCTTCAGTTGGCCCAGCGCGGCATCGATGATCGCGTCGCGCCCGCCGACGACCAAGGTGTAGACCTTGCTGATCAAACCACCCAGTGCATCGCCGAGGCCGCGGCCGGCGGCAGCGCCTTCGAGTCGCAGTTTCTCGAGCAGGATGGTATCGCCGTCGAGCATTTCCGGGTGCGTCTGGGCGAGTGTTTCGCGCAGCCGCCCGGCGCTGGTGATCAAGGTGCTGCCATCGGCCAGCTCTAGCACGATGATCTCGTCGGCCTGCGCGACATGTTTGCGCTGCACTGCCCCGCCAGCACTGCTGCGGGCCGTCAATCCAACGTCGAACGAGGAAACCGCCTTCAGATAGCCGAGCGGCAGAAAGACGTCGTCGCCGCCTTGGCTCGATCGGGTGGCACTGACCAGTACGCCTGGCAACATCGGCTCGGCTTCGCGCCCGGTCAGGCTCAGTTCGACCGGGTTTCGCGCGGCGTGGTTGTCAGGCATTGATCACTCCTCGTTCTGCTGTTGGCGGCAGGGCGTCGGCCCGGGTTCGATCTCGGGTCGCGTTCAGACCGCGAACGGCTTCTGTTTCAGAAATGCCGCGGCCTTGCCGAGAGCAAACAGGTTGGGCGACTGGCTGGGCGGCAGGCCGCTCTTGATCCGTGCATGGAAAGTCTTGTAGCTGCCATCAAAGGCACCACGGTTCCAGACTTTCAGCAACTGCTCGGTGAAGGCGCCATTGAAATCACCATCCATCGAGGTCTGGTTGTCCTGGCAGCCCGAGATCAACAACACCGATGGCGCGAACTTGCCAACCAACTTGCTGGCAGTTCCGGCGCCTCCGACCAGCGCCAGTGCCACATCGGGGTCGACATAGGACTTGCCGGCCTGCTCGGCGACATCGCGCTGCAGCTTGTCGTAGAACGCCTGATGTTCGTCGTATACCCGGCGAGCGACGGCAGGCGGCATCAGCTTGCGGCGCATGCCCGGCGGCGGCGCAAGCGGAATGTCGCGGGTCACGGTGCCGCTGTGGCAACTGTCCGACAAGACCAGGATGCGCGCATCGGCGGCAAATTGGCTCAACTCGAAATACAACTCGTCGTCGAGCAACTGCCCGTCGAACAAACACCAGGTCTCGTCCTGGCCATCGGCCTCGTCACCGTCGATGTCGCGCACCTGGCCGCCGTGGCCGGAATAACTCATGAAGAACAGATCACCGGCCTTCAACCCGCGCGCGGCACGCCGGATCGCGGCCAGCACATTGCCGCGGGTGGCGCGTTTGGTCAGCAGCGTGCTCGCCTTCATCTGCTGGCTGCGCGCAATGGCTGCCATGTCGTTGGCGTCGAACTCGCATGCCGCCAGCGGCCCGTCCCAACCACTGTAGGCGCCCGGACTGACGCTATTGAGCCCGATGTGCAGGGAAACTGCCTTGGGTGCAGACGGCTTGGTCGTCATCGTGATCCTCCCCGGGTTGCGCGCGGATGAACCGCGCTTCGCATCCCCATGATGACCAATGTCAAGGCCGGAGGGAAGACCCCGACCAAATCGAATCCGCCCCGGCGACGCGCGCGAACCTCACCTCGGGGTCGATCCGCAGCCGAAATACAGCGTGTCGGATGCTGGTCCGGTCCGGCCCGCGTCTCGGGCCTGGACAAACCACCGGTAGGCACGGCCTTCCTGTGCGGCCACCGCCAGATACTGGTTGTCAGTGGCCTCGGTCAGCGTGGTTGCCCACGCCGACCGCATCGAGTTGCGAGTTTGCAGCGTGACCAGGTAATCGCGCGAGCCGTGCGCAGCGCCCCACGACAGCCTGATCGGCCGGTTGCAAGTGATCGTCGGCGCGCGCACCGCATCGGTGCTGCCGATGCCGCGGGCCGACGGCGCTGCCAACGCAGGCGTGGTGGGAGATCGGGATGAATCGGTTCGGTCTCCACGCGGCTTGTCATCCTTGTCCCGACCCGACAACAGCACCGCCGCCGCCGCGATGGCGACACCGACCGCGATGGCGCCGCCGACTGAGCTGCCGCTGCTGCTGGGCTGCGACAGAAGGCGGTCGAGTCGGTCGGCCCATTCCTGGGTTCGCCGGATGTCGTTGTCGTCGGCCACCGTCACGGGCGAGGCGCGCGCCTGGGCAACGATGGCCTGGCCTGCACCGACAGAGATGCGTTGCCAGGCGCCGCGCGTCGAGTCGACATAGACATTGCCTTCGAAGACGGTCACGTGGGTTTCGCCATCGGCCTGCGCACGAACCAGGAACGCCGTACCGTTGGCAGCGGCCCGGACAAAGCTGCTTTCGATGCTGAAGACGCCCTTGATCCTGGCGAAAAATTCGCCGACCGCCTCGCTCAGCGATCCGATGCGCCCGCGGCTGTCGGGCCGCATGTAGAGGGTGCTGCCGTTGGCAAAGCGGATCACGGCGTCAGCACGTGGCCCGGTTTCAATGAAGTCGCCACGCAACAGCGTGAGGCCGGTCTGTCCTTCCACCGAGCGGCCGTCGCGCCAGACGCGGACCAAACCCGCCTCGCGCTCGCCGGCCAGCCTGACCCCGTCCACGACGACCCCTGCCAGGATGATCGACGCGGCGTTACGTGGCGCTCGATGCTGCTGGGGGTTTGCGCAGCCGGCCAAGACGAGGGCCAGCGTCAGGCAACACGCGAGGCTGCGCTGCCAGGCCATGGTTCGCAACGGGTTCATGTCGGTTTTCCCTTCAGGATATGTCGTGCCGCCAGCGCTCCCAGCGCCAGCGCGGCCCAGCCGTACGGCAGGCTGATCAATTGCAGTTCGATCCGGTACCAGCCCACGACTGCAAGCCAGAACAGCAGCGCCGCACCGATCAACGCCGACAGACCCCAGCGCAGTGCTTTGCGATGCAGCGCGGTCACGATCATGGCGCCGGCAATGCCCATGCCGATGCTGACAAAACCCTGGATCAGCGGGCCTGCCGAGCGGATCGCCTGCTTGCGAATCAGGCCGTCGATCTGCGCGGCGATCAGCTCGGCACCCCAACGCGGCGCGCCGGCCGGCACCTCCAGAACGTCTTCGCCGCGGCGTGTCACACCGACCAGG
>JBBRID010000108.1:0-9940 GCA_038221635.1 Burkholderiales bacterium | reverse complement strand
CACGCCGTGCCGGCGCTGTGGCGGCTGCACCAGGTGCATCACGCCGACCTGGACTATGACCTGACCACCGGTGCGCGCTTCCACCCGATCGAGATCGCACTGTCGATGCTGATCAAGTTCGCCACCATCACCGTGCTCGGGCCACCCGTGCTGGCCGTGGTGATCTTCGAGGTGCTGCTCAACGCCACGGCGATGTTCAACCACGGCAACATCCGCCTACCGGCGGGGGTGGACCGCATGCTGCGGTGGTTCGTCGTCACGCCGGACATGCACCGCGTACACCACTCGGTCGAGGATGACGAGACCAACTCCAACTTCGGCTTCAACCTGCCGTGGTGGGACCGGCTGTTCGGCACCTACCGCGCTCAGCCGCGCGCCGGACATGACGCCATCGTCATCGGAATCCACGGCCATACCGACCCGCGCGAGGTGGCTCGCTTGGACGGCATGTTGCTGATGCCGTTCAAGGGCAAGGTCGACGGTGACCGTCGCGATGGGCGCTGCGGCCGCGTTGGCATCGGCGGCTCTGCCGGCCCTGTCCGATAGGCTGCGTTCGCTGCGCGACCGGCTGCATGCACAACTCGAGGCCGGTGTGCCCGAACTTCACCTCAACGGCGATCCGGAATGCCGGTTGCCGAACACCTTGCATGTCTCGTTCCCTGGCGTCAGCGGTCGCGTCCTCCTTGCGGCGGTGTCCGACACGGTTGCTGCATCGGTCGGCTCGGCCTGCCACTCGGAACAGGACGCGGTCAGCGGTGTGCTGGCCTCGATGGGGTTCGGTGGTCCCCGTCCAGGTCATGAACGACGCCCTTCGCCGGGTCATCAGGCATGTCCACTACCCGATCGAGATCATGTTGATGTGCGCGCGCTGGTACGAAGCCTAACCGCTGAGCCTTCGTCACATTGAAGAGATGATGGCCGAGCGTGGCGTCGAAGTTGACCACGCGACGATTCACCGATGGGTTATGAAGATCCTGCCGGTCCTGGCAAGGGCGTTCCGCCAGCGCAAACGCCCAGTCGGTTCGAGCTGGCGCATGGACGAAACGTACGTGAAGGTTCACGGGGAGTGGAGGTACTTGTACCGCGCCGTCGACAAGCTCGGCTGGACGGTGGACTTCCTTCTCACTGCCCGTCGTGACGTTGCGGCTGCCAGGCGCTTCTTCGAGCGTGCGATGGACACGAACGAGGTGCCTAGAAGATCACGATTGACAAAAGTGGCGCCAATACCGCCGCTGTCCTTGGAATGATCGAAGACAGCGGCGTGCCCATCGAGCTGCGCCAGTCGAAGTACATCGACAACATCGTCGAGCAGGATCATCGGGCCGTCAAACGCATCGTGAGGGCCAAGCCGTGTCTACTGCAGACCAGTTCTACTCCCTTGCGTTTTGATCGGCGACCCTACGAACGGCAATGCTTGCCCGGTCGTGCTCACTGCGACAGAACCCTTTCTGTAGTGGCGCGACGAGAGCTGCAAGGCGGCTTCGTCAGGCCAGACCCAGGAAGACCGCCAAGGCGCGGTTCACGGCCAACATCGTCTCGTCATCTGCGTGGCCGAAGACAGGCCCTAGCCGTTCGCGCATGACCGAACTCGGTTTGTCCACCATCACCTGCGACTCGTCGTGCAAGCCGTTCTCAGAACTGGGCCGAACGGTGACGCGAAAGAGCGGCGCGTTGTGGAGAGCGCTCGTGAGGGGCAGCACCGTGACCGAGGGGTGAGCATCGAACAGGTCGGACTGGATCACCAGCGCCGGTCGCGGCTTGCCCAGATCGCCCTGCAACGCGATGGTCAGCAGATCGCCCCGACGCATGGGTGCGCCTCAGCGCCAACCGTCCGTGTCGGCCACCTGCTCCAACAAGGCATGCAGCGCCGCTTCATCGGCCCTCGCAGCGGCGTCGGCGGCCAGGCTCAGAGACTGCCGGCGACATTCCTCGGCAAAGCCGGGGCGACGCGTGTCGGGCACCCAGATCTGTACCGGCCGCAGGCCGGCCGCACGCAAGGCTTCGCGGTGCTTCTGGACGCGTTCGGCGATGGGTGTGGTCATGGTGCGCCTTGGCAGTTCGTTACATGAAACATGTTAGCAGTGAGCGACGGCGAGGGCAATCCGCGTGGGAGACGCACCCCCGAATGCGCCGCCCGGTGCGAAAGGCTCCCGTCGAACAGCAACTTCACACCGCCGCGGGAATGCGCAAATCGGGCGTTGTCGACCACGAGGGGTTAGCGCATGCTACTTTTTTTGTTTTTTGCTGAGTCTGGGAACGATTTTGGAACAAATGGCGGCGAGGCAGGTTAGCGCGGCCCACAAGAGTGGCCATGTTGCCCACCCGGTCGTTCCACAGGCCCGTCACAATCAGCTCCTATTCGACCGCGGGGAAAGGATTGATGCCGCATGTCAGGTACTGATCGTCTTGAAGCCAAGGGTCCTCGCGGCGAGGCCTGCATCATCGTCCGAACGTGGAATCGGCCCGGCGCCAGCGACGGATCGTTTGAGCAAGGGCTGGCCTCATATCAGCTGGCCACTGGCGAGCGGCTCATCGTGGCAGATCCTGGGGATCCGGCAACATTCGAGACGCTGGATGGACTGCGCAAATTCACGTTGAGATAGCGGAGTCAACTGTGGCGGTTTTCCACACGCGGTCATACAGTTCCTCCACAACAACTGATGGTGGGTGTCGACGGTCACGTTTGCTGGAAATGGGACGACGCCCTCGAGTCGGCGCCGCGAAGCCGGCCGACCGGTGGATCTCGGGTCGCTGAAGCGACCACTTGATGCAACATGCGGCCATGCTGACTCGCGAAGAACTCGACCTCATCGCCGCTTCGACGCTGGCGCACTACAACGAGCATGCCGAAGACTATTGGCAAGGCACCCGTGACCACGATGTCAGCCAGAACATCGCGACACTGCTTCGACACATCGAGGGGGCTGCGCCGCTGAGCATCCTGGACCTGGGTTGCGGCCCTGGACGAGACCTCAAGACCTTCTCCGAACTGGGCCACAAGGCCATCGGTTTGGAGGGTGCTTCACAGGTTGCGGCCCTGGCGCGCGCGCACAGTGGCTGCGTCGTCTGGGAGCAGAACCTGCTGGCACTGGACCTGTCGACAGCCGAGTTCGACGGCGTGTTCGCCAACGCTGTGCTCTTTCATGTTCCGAGCGCCGAGCTGCCGCGGGTTCTGCTCGCCCTGCATGCCACGCTCAAGCCGGGCGGCGTTCTGTTCAGTTCCAACCCACGAGGCCAAGGACAAGAGGGTTGGCAAGGCGAGCGCTTCGGCGCCTTCCACGATCTCGCCACCTGGCGCCGCTACATGGCCGCGGCCGGCTTTACCGAGCTGGAGCACTACTTTCGCCCCGACGGGCTCCCCCGCGAGCAGCAACCTTGGTTGGCGTCGGCGTGGCGCGCGGTGTGATAAAGGTGACGGGACGGACAAGCCGGGACGTTCTTTCTTCGCCCAAGCCCGCTGTCACCGCCCGCCGTTAACGCTCATGCAGATCCCTGACAAAGTTGTCCTTCACCTTGAACTTCTTGCCCTCGAACCAGGACGCGCCCGAAGGCGGGCTCGACAGGTTGTGCAAGGATGCCCCGCAATTCCCGGATCTCGCTGTTGACTTCGTCGGCCAAGAAGGAGAGGGTGGTGTCGATCACGATGTGGTAACGGTCACATCGCAGCGGTAAATGCACCGTCCACCGTCATGACCAGCCCGCTCACGTAAGACGCCTCGTCGGATGCCAGGAACACGGCCGCCGGGCCGATCTCCGAAGGCCGTCCCCAGCGGCCGGCCGGCGTGCGCTGGCAGACCCAGTCGTTGAACTCGGGGTTTTCGATCAGCGCGGTATTCATCTCGGTGGCGAAGAATCCGGGGGCGATGCAGTTCGCGGTGATGCCGTCGCGGGCCAGTTCGACCGCCAGCTGCTTGGTCAACGAATGCACCGCGCCTTTGGCCGCGACATAAGCGGAGATGGTTGGCCGCGCATTCATCGCACTGATCGAGCCTGTCAGGATCAGGCGGCCTTGCTTCCTCGCAAGCATCTGCTGCGCGGCCGCCTTGCAGAGCACCCAGACCGCGACCAGGTTGGTGTCGAGCACGCGCTGAAAATCGGCGAGCTCGAATTCGGTGATCGGCTGTCGGTGATTGATGCCGGCATTGGCCACCAGGATGTCGAAGCGGCCATGGCGCTGCGCGAGGTCGGCGACGCAGCGTTGGGCCAGGTCGCTGTCGGTGACATCGAACGCACACGCCTCGCCGGACAGCCCCTGGGCAGCGAGTTCGGACACCCGCAAGGCGAGTGCCGCGCCGTCGCGCGCGTTCAGGGCCACATGGGCGCCCGCCTTCGCGAGCGACTCGGCCATGGCCCAGCCGAGGCCGCGCGATGCGCCGGTAACGAGTGCGACTTTTCCACTGAGGTCAAACATGGTTGGTCACCTCGATCACCGATTTCGGCCTGCGGCCGTTCGCAAAGTCCGCGATGCAGGCCAGCCCCTCGCGCGCAATCGCATCGAAGCATTCGTCCGTCCAGCACAGCGCGTGGGGCGTCAATAGCACATTGTCCATTGCCAGCAGCGGGTTGTCGGGCGCGACGGGCTCCTGCTCGAACACGTCGATGGCCGCGCCAGCGATCGTGCCATTATCGAGCGCCGCAATCAGCGCGAGCTCATCGACGAGCGGCCCGCGCGCGAGGTTGATCAGGAAGGCGCTGGGTTTCATCTTGGCCAGGCGCGTGGCATTCAACAGGTGGTGCGTCTCATCGTTCAGCAGCGCCGTCACGACGACGAAGTCGGCGTCGTGCAACAGCCGCTCGAGCGGCACACTTTCGGCGCCCAGCGCGGCGACCGCCGCCGTGTCGGCATAGGGGTCGGCCGCCAGCATCTTCCAGCCGAAGGGCCGTGCCAGCGCGAGCAGCTCGCGGCCGATGCCGCCAGCGCCGATCACGCCGAGCGTACGGGTCGTGAGGCCCAGCCCCATGTGGCTGGTTCGTTCGTTCCAGCGGCCGGAGCGCGTCAAGCGATCCTTCACGATCAAACGGCCGGCCAGCGCAAAGATCACCGTCAGCGCGGCGACCGCCACCGGGCGACGCACCGCGACCGGCGTGTTGGTCGCCAGCACGCCTTTCGCGGCGAGGGCGTGCACGTCGACCGCGTCGTAGCCCACGCCATGCCGGCTGACGATCCTGACCCGCCGGTCTGCACGCGCCACACACGCCGCGGTGACGCGTGGTGCGTTCACGTACAGGCCGTCATAACGCGCCATGATGTCGGGCGTGATCTCGTCGACCAACTGTGGAAGGAATTCCCATTCGATGCGCGGGTCACTGTCGAGCACCGCGAGCGGGCCCGGGCCGAAAGACGGTTGACCGGTGAGGGTCAGCAGGTCGCGCGTCAGGCCGACCCGGAAGCGCTGCTGCCCATTGCCAACATTGCCACCCCGGCCACCGTGGCCACCATCGCCACTCATTGTCCTGTCGCCTCGATCTGGCCGACCATCTTCTTCAAGGCGAGTTCGAGCAGGCCGGTGTCGGTGCCGCCGGCGATCATCGTGTAGCCCATCTCGCGGGCCCGCGAGATCCACGCCGAGTCGGTCGCCATGAACGCCGCCGCCTTGCCGTTGCGGCGGGCGACCTCGGCGACTTTGCGCATCGCCGCATCGAAGCGCGGATCGTCGAACTGACCCGGGATGCCCATGAAATTGGAGAGGTCGAAATGGCCGACCCACAGCACGTCGATTCCGTCGACTGCGGCAATCTCGTCGACCTGATCGAGGCCGCGCTCGGTCTCGATCTGCGCGATCACCAGCGTGCGCTCATGTGCGATGCGGATCTTCTCGCCGACATCACCGCCAAGGTAGTCGCACTGCGCGAAACCGAAGCCCGCGCCGCGGCGGCCGACCGGCGGATACCGGCACGCCTGAACGATAGCCTCCGCCTGCGCCCGCGATTCCACCATCGGGATCATCACGCCGCGCGCCCCGAGATCGAGCGCCCGGGCGAGCCAGGGGTATTCGCCGCGTGGCACGCGTACCATCGGCTCGATCGGCAGGCCTCGACCGCTCGAGAACAACCATTTCAGGGTCTCGAACCCGAGACCGGTATGCTCCATGTCATAGATCACGAAGCGGCATCCCGCATTGACCAGGATGGCCGACATGCCCGGCGAAAAAAACTCGAAGATCATGGCGCCGGCCACCGTTTTGCCGGCCAGGATGTCCTTCTTGATCGCGTTCGGTTGCATCGACTGTCTCCCAGTCTCCCAGGCTGCTTGTAGCGCCGCGGCGCTACGCGGCAATGGGCAAGAAATTCACTGAAAGACATGAAACCGTTGACGAGCGTGGCTCGAGCCAGTCAACGAGATGATCGCGGCGAAGCTGCGCCCGGTGCGATGCATCATGCCATTTGTGTCCGACGCCCGCAATCGCCCGTGTCGAACCAACCGCATAAACGCGCACGCCGCAGCGTGATCTCGCTTGGCGCGAAGCAGGAAGTCGATCGTGTCGCCGTGGTCGGCGAAGACTCCTCGCTCGGCCATCATCTCCTCGATGTTTCCAAACAGACAAAAGAACTCACGGCAAAAATCTATTCCCGCTTTGGCGTGTGCCGACCGCAATGGAGCGCCGCCAGCGCCAAGCCGACGCCGGCCAGCGGTACTGCGCCCTGCAGGGCCCCCATGGTAAACAACTGGGCTGCACTGACCACGCACCACAGCACCGGTATCACCCACAACAAGGCGCGCCACCGGCGGGCCATCGGGCTGGTGGCGGGCGTCATCAGCAGCCAGGCCAGAGTGGCCAGGGCCGTGGGGTCGGGGGCCAGGCCGAAGACCTCGCCCTGTTGCCAGGGCCGCCCCTGCACCCCCGCCAGCAGCGGATGCAGCACGGTCGCCCAGGCCGCCAGGGCCAGCCCGGCTCGGCGGCCCGGCTGGCTGACGCCGAACTCGGCGCCTGGCCCAGTCCCTGTCCACCTGGCTTGCCAACACGACGCCAGCACGGCGGCCGCCTGCACGGCAAACGCCACCGCGAAGCTGCTGGCCACCCATTGAATCGGCGCGAAGCGCTGCCACAGGAAAGCCCAGGCAACATGGCCCCAGGCGGCGGCTAGCAGCAATGCTGCGAGCCCGACGACGCGTTCAGACCCGGGTCGGCGCCAGCACCAGCCCAGCGCCGCCACGCCCAATACCACGGCCAGTACCGGCAGTGGCCAGGTGGCCCCGTTGATGTCTTCGAACAGCCGCCAGTAGATGCGCGGCGAGAACATCAGGAAGTCGCCGGGCCGGTAGGTCCACCATTCGGTCACGGCATGGGCGCGCTGTGCACGCTACAGCAGGCGCTGTACATCCTGCAGCATGCGCTGGCGCAGAGCAGCGTCGGGCAACGGTCCCTGGGCCGCCGCCATGTTCTGCCGCAGGTGCGCGACCTGACTGGTGGCTGGGATGGCGCAGGTCACGGCCGGGTGGCCGACGGCAAACTTCAACGCCACCTGGGCCCAATGCTGGCAGCCGATATCGGCTGCCCAGCCAGGCAGCGGGGTGCCTTGCAGGCGGTCCAGCAGGCGGCCGCCCTGGAACGGCCGGTTGACGATGACCGCAATGCCGCGCGTCTGCGCCAGTGGCAACAGGCGCCGTTCCACTTCGCGGTCGACCAGGTTGTAGGTCAATTGCACGAAGTCCAGCGGCTGGCTGCGCAGGATCTGCGCCAGGTCGTCATGCCGCCGGCCATGAGAGGTGGTGATGCCCACGTAGCGCAACGCGCCGGCCGCCTTCATCGCGAATAGAGCGGGCAGGTGGGTGGGCCAGCCCCGCAGGTTGTGCACCTGCATCAGGTCGAAACGCCGCACGCCCCAGTGGGCGCGCGATTCGGCCATCTGCGCCGCCCCGTCGCCCGAGGTCCAGACTTTCTCGGCCGAAAACAGCGCGGGCGGCGAGCCCAGCTGTGCCAGCGCCTGCCCGATGGCCGGCTGCGACGAGCCGTACATCGGTGATGAATCGATCATGCGCCCGCCGGCCTCGAAGAAAGCGCGCACAACGGCAGCGCAGTTCGCCAGCGCCGCACGGTCCTGGCCGACGTTGAAGGTGATCCAGCTGCCCAGTCCCAGCACTGGCAAGGATTCACCGCTGGACGGGATGGGTCGCGTCAGCACGGCAGCCGCTGGCCCGGCGCGCGTGACGGTGGTCGCTGTGCCCAGCACAGCGCCAGTGGCCACACCAGCCATCTGCAAACACTGCCGTCGGGTCAGGCGGTTCGTGGTCGAATGTTGCATGTCTCATTGCAACAGATGAGGCCGTTACCCCGCAACTGCGGGGAGATTCAACCCCATGCAACCGACCGCCATCACCAACTTCAACACGCTGGCCGTCCGGCAGCCCCGCGCACGCTGATGGGCGACACCGACCTCGTCCGCCTGTCACCCACCAGTTGCCACCAGCTTGAGCCAGAATCAGCGGTCCGACCGCACCGGTCGCCGCGAATGGAGGATAGTCCCCATGTGCCCTGCTGAATCCGGCGACGACTCGAAGCCAGGACGCACCGTCGAGCCTGATTTTGCCGATGCGTCCACCGCGCGGCCCAGCTTCCTGGTCGTCGACGACGATCCCTTCATGCTCGCCGCGGTGCAGGCCCGCATGCTGCGCACGATGGGTCACGAACTAGTCGTGACCGCGCCGGGTGGCGAGGTCGCGCTGGGCATCCTGGCCGAGCGTCCGAAGGACTTCGACCTGATCATCTGCGACATCAACATGCCGGGCATGGACGGCATCGAGTTCCTGCAGGTGGTCGATGCCGGCCCGTTCCGCGGACATGTCATCCTCCTCAGCGGCGAGGGCATACGCATCATGCGTGCGGTCCAGAAGCTGCTGGCGGGCGGACGTCTCGTGGTGCTTGGCTCGCTCGAGAAGCCGGCGCGGCGCGCACCACTGAATGCGCTGATCGAGGGTTGGCGACCCCTTGGAACCGACCTGCCGGAGCGGTCGACCCTGCCGATCACCGGGGCCGACCTGGAAACGGCCCAACGCGAGCTGCAATGGCTGTTGCACTATCAGCCCAAGGTCGATCTGAAGACCGGTGGCGTAGTCGGGGTCGAGGCGCTGCTGCGCTGGAATCGCCCTGCCGAAGGGCTGATCCACCCGGAGGCCTTCCTCGGGTTGGCCGAAGAGAGCGGGGCCATCGACGCGCTGACGGAGTGGGTACTGCACGAGGCCCTTGCGCAGGCTGCTTTCTGGCGCAAGCAGGGCATGGCGATGCAGATGTCGATCAACTTATCGATGCACAGCCTGTCTGTGCCCGGATTTGCCCAGCGCATCGGTGAACTGGCCCGCTCGGCCGGCGTTGCCCCGCAGGACGTGATGCTGGAAATCTCTGAACGCCGGCTGGTGCGCGAGGGTGGAGTCCCGCTGGAGAGCCTGGTGCGGCTGAGGCTGCAACGATTCGGCTTGTCGATCGACGACTTCGGCACCGGATATTCATCGCTGGTGCAATTGCGCGATGTGCCTTTCACGGAGTTGAAGGTCGATGGTGGATTCGTCTGCGGATCCAGCTCCAACCTGGCCATCCGGCCCATCCTCGAGGGCTGCATCGGGATTGCCAAGGGCATGGGTATGCTGGCGGTTGCCGAAGGGGTCGAGAGCGAAGACGACTGGCACCTGCTGCGCAGCATCGGGTGTGACCTGGCCCAGGGCGAGTTCATCAGCCCCCCGATGGTTCCGGCGCAACTGCCCGATTGGCTTGCGGGCTGGCGCCTGCGCCTGGCCCGATTGGTCGGGCCCTGAGACGGGCGCCTCGCCGGGGTGAGGTTGAAATCAACTTCCCTGCGCAACGGATTCGGCGCCACCACCCACGGCAGCACCTTCTCCAGATTCCTGAGCAGTGACTCCCGAGTGAACGGTTTCACGATGAACGCCACGGCGCCCGCGGCCATGCTGCCAATCAGCGTCTCGCGCCGCGCGTCGCCGGTCATCATG
>JBBRID010000107.1:0-9954 GCA_038221635.1 Burkholderiales bacterium | reverse complement strand
CGCGTGGCCCGGCCGACCCCGCCGTTGCCGGTTGCTTCGCTGCAGAAGTCGATGTCGCCGCGTTGCCTGATCAGTTCTTCGACCAGGATCACGTTGACTGGGTTGTCTTCGATGTACAGCACACGCGCCGACCGGCACGGCACGGCGGGTGTTTCTTCCCGCGCCGGGGAGGCAATGTTTCCTTCCGTGGCGAGTGGAAGCCACATGACGACCCGCTCACCGGCGACATTCTGCTGGTGCAACTCGATGCGGCCATTCATGCCGTTCAACAAGGCGCCGAACAGCCCGAAATCGGCGTCCGGGTCGGACTTCGAGACATTTGCGGCCATCCCTGACGGCGCAAAAAAATCGAGCTGATGCGCCGCTGTGCCGGGACCTTCGGCAATCGCTATGCGCGCTTCGTCGCCATCGCGCGATACAAACAGGTCGATTTCGCCGCGCGAGGGCGTGATCCCACATGGTGCGCCACCAGCTTGGACAGAATCTGCCGCAGTCGGGTCGGGTCGGCAAAAACGGATATCGCGTCACCGCTCAGGCGCAGGCGAGCCGAGCGCAGGCGCGCTTTCCGCGAGTTCAATTCGGTGATCTCCTGCAGCAGCGGCAGCAACTCGATGGCGTTCGGTTGCAGGTTCAGTTCGCCGGTTTCGATCTTCGACAGGTCGAGCACACCGTCAACCAGTTCGAGCAAGCGTTCCGCAGCGTTCCGGATGTGTGCCAGCCGCTCGCCTCTGTCGACGTTTCTGCCAGCCAAAGCGATTCTTGATTTGCCGGGCGGCGATGGATCACGTGCCATCAGGTCGGTAAAACCGAGGATGGCATTCAAAGGTGTGCGCAGTTCGTGGCTCATGCGTGCCAACAGGGCAGCCTTGGCCTCGCTCTGTCTTTGGGCAACTTGCGCTTCGTGGCGAATCTCCTCGGCTATCACGCGTTCATGAACGTCCCATTCAAGACCGATCTGCCGCACTGCTCGGCCGTCGTCGTCATGCACCGGGATTGACCGTGAGGCCAGCCAGCGATGACTGCCGTCAGGCCAGCGGACCCGGTACTCGTGGCTGGCCATCGTGGCGTCGGTCATCGAGCGCCGGTGATCGTCGTCGACATGTTCGATATCGTCCGGGTGGACCAATGTCCTGCGCAGCGCGCTGGCCGCACGAGCCTGCTGTTCGGCTTTTTCGGGCATCGTCAGCCCGCGCAGCAGAAACATCTGTTCGTCCCAGCGAACGGTCCCGGTGTGCAGGTCGCGCTCCCAGGTGCCGATTCCCGCGCCGCGCGTTGCCAGTGCGATGCGTTCGTTGGCTTGGCGCAGTGCCTGATCGGCATTTTTGCGGTCGGTGATATCCATCGTGGCGCCGAAGATCATCAACCGTCCGTTGCGCTCCTCGCTGCGAGCCAACTCCACCAGCCATCGCATCGAGCCGTCGGACTGGACCACGCGGTATTCGCTGGTCGCACCTTCCGGCGAATCCATCAACCTCAGGCGCACCGAATCCATCAGCGCCCGGTCATCCGGATGGATCATCGCCGAAAGCCACATATCGCGCGATGGCGGCCCGAGTTGCGGATCGCGGTCATAGAGCCGGAACATCTGTGTGTTCCATTGCCCTTCTCCGGTCCTTGTATCCCGGCTCCAGATGCCCACACCGGCCGCCGTGGTTGCAACCTCTAGGCCGCGAGCGGTTTCTTCGAGTGCCCGCTTCGCGTGCATGCGTTCGGTCACGTCGAGGGCGACCCCCACAAAGGCCAGCGGCTGGTCGGTGGCGTCGCGCTGCAGCACGCGGCGCGACAACAGATGCCGCCACTGGCCGTCCGGACAACGGTATCGCACCTGAATGTCGACCGGCCTGCGCTCGGTCAATGCGCGAACGCCGGCAGCCTGCATCTCTTCGCGATCATCGGGGTGGATCAGCTGTTCGAAGTCGTCGATGGGCGTACCCTGTTCGCTGAACGGGAGGCCGAGAATTTCGCAGCCACGTGCATTCAGCGTCATGTGGTCGGTGCGCAGGTTCTGTTCGAAGATGACGATCTCGCCGAGGTCGACCGCAATCGTCAGCTTCGCGGTGGCCTCGCTGAGCTGGCGCGCCATCGATACTGTTTCGCTGTCGTCGACCATGACTCCCACCGCATGGGTCGGTATGCCGTCCACCGACGTTTTGATCTCCCAATGCGAGTGCAGCCAGCGCAGACTGCCATCGGGTTGGATGACACGAAAACGCTGGGAGTAGCGGCCCGCCTCACGGCTCGATTCGAAGAATTCGCGCGAGTTGCGGTCGTCGGGATGGATTCTCCGCGCTGCTTCGTCAAAGCTCGGTGTGTCCTCGCCCGGATGAATACCCCAGAACCGGAAGACGTGGTCATCCCAACGCCCCTTGCCGCTGGAAAGCTCGCGCTCCCAGACGCCGAGGCGGCCAAATTCCTGTGCGGTGTCGAGCAATTCTTCGAGGCGCTGCAGGCGTGCTTGCAGCGAGCGTTCCGCGCTGATGTCGGTGAGTGTCCACAGGCGGTGGTCCGCGACGCTGGCGATGCGCAGGCGCAACCAGATCGGCGAGGTGTCCTGTCGAGGATCCTTTGGAGCGTGCCAGGCCAGGACCGTATCGGCAAGTTCACCTTCGAGCAACGCTTCAGCAATGTTCCGCAGCCATGCTGTGGTGTCTGGCCCATTGGGGTCGCAGAAGAAGCCTGGCAAGCGAGTGCCGGGTGACGCGAGTGGACCGAACTGTTGTTGGAAAGCGCGGTTGGCCCAAAGGAGCGCGCCATCGATGTCGCTGATCGCGTGCAACTCGTCGCTCTGATCGAGGAGCGCGGCAGCCAGAGGTGAACCGGCGAGGGAGACTGGATGGCCGATGCTCACGGAGTGGAATCAAATGCTGCTGCCAAGATGGCGATTCTCGCTGCTCCGACGAGACAGATTCAATGCTGCCTGCACGGCCGATTCGGTGGCGAAGGCGGCTTCATGTGGGAGCCTTCCTACTTTTTGATATGGCGCATGCCGACTGGCGGCAATCTCCCCGCTGGATACATTTTCATCTAACGCACGAGATGTGCCAGAAGAATCCGAGGAGCGAGTCATGAAGCGCAACACCACGCTGACCCTGATCATGATGCTGAGCAGCGTGGCTGCGGCCGTCGCAGCCCCTGAGTCACCGACCCATGGAACCATGGCCGCTTGCATCGAGCATCAGCAAATCGCAGCCGTGACTCATACGGAAGCGGTGCCGCAGCAGTTGATTGCCAGTCCGACGGCGTCTCGGCAAGGCGTCGCGGCGCGCCAAACAGAGAATTGTTCGGGCGACGTGACCGCGCCGTATCGGCGGCTGAACCATGGCGGCATGAAACTGCCCGCCGGCTGTGCGGAATCCACCTGAGTTGTCGCGCGCCGGGGCCACGTAAGCCAGACGAAAAAAAAACGCGGCCGAGGCCGCGTTTTCACTGGGAGGTGAAGCCCTTACAGCGGACGAATGTTCGCTGCTTGCAGACCTTTTTGGCCTTGCTTCACTTCGAATTCGACCTTTTGGTTTTCGGTCAGGGTATTGAACCCCGAGCCCTGGATGTCACGGAAGTGGGCGAACAGGTCAGCGCCGCCCGCATCTTGAGCGATAAAGCCGTAGCCCTTGCTCTCGTTGAACCACTTCACGGTACCGGTTTGCGTCGTCATTGATATTTCCTAACTCTCTAACTTTCTAGCGGATTTAATGCGTGGCACATGCCGCGCATGCAGCGACACTCAAGAATTGATGCGGGGATTTCCAATGAGGCGAGGCAACCGGGGTTGCCATGAAGCAGAGGATTTCTAACAACCTGTCTTGCGCATGACTGTGCGTGGAATGTACACCATGTCGCGGGGCTGCGGAACGAGAGGGTATCCGCGGTCGGCGCGAGCTTGCACAATAGGTCGATTCAAGAGCAGGAGCTTCAACAAGATGGACAAGCCCACAGCAGGACCTGAAATCGATGCGGCGACCGATGGTCGCTGGAAACACGACGGCGTGAGGGTCGTTCCGGGCGACAGGCTGGAGTCGAACACCGCCCAGACCCCTGGCATGGATCGCAAGGCGGCCATCAACTTTGCGCGGGTCGGTGCCCAGAAGCTGTGGGCCGGCACGGTTCATATCCATGCCAATGCAAAAACCGGCGCCCACCATCATGGCCCATTGGAAAGCGTGATCTTTGTGGTGAAGGGACGAGCCCGAATGCGGTGGGGCGAGGCGCTCGAATTCACGGCCGAGGCCGGCCCTGGCGACTTCATCTATGTGCCGCCGTATGTTCCGCACCAGGAAATCAATGCCAGCGTTGACGAGGTTCTTGAATGTGTGCTGGTCCGAAGCGACGGCGAAGCGGTCGCCGTCAATCTGGATATCGAGCCGGTCGAGAAACCCGAGGCAGTGGCTTGGATCGACCCGACGCATCCGGCGCCTTGACAGCCGGATAGCGATGGAGTCGATCGATTTTGCGTTGCGGGGCGAATTCATTTCGCTCGACGCGTTGCTGAAGGCGAGCGGATTGGCAAGCAGCGGAGGAATGGCCAAACAAATGATCGTCTCGGGCACGGTCAGCGTCGACGGATCGGTAGAGATACGACGGAGTTGCAAGATCAGGGCGGGTCAAACGGTCGAATGTGACGGCACCACACTGCAGGTGTGCGCCGCAAGCTTGAACTGAACAAAGCGGTGACGACGCCGGGCACAATCCGGCATCCACTTTCCTGTGTATGTCCCATGCTGTTTGCCCCTCCACTCGTCGGCGCCATGCAGTTGAGCGACCGATTGGTCGAACCTGGCTATGGTGTGCTGGCTCCCGCCGAGTTGTGTGCTCTGATCGGTGCCGAAATTGCCGAATTGCAGGCGCTGGAGCCGAGTTGGCATGAGCTGCCGCCCGATCGCTATCTACTCGACGGAGGCCGTTATCGGCGCCGCCGCCATTCCTGTTACATCGCCGATGATGACGGCGTCCGACCGGCTGCGCACCGGGCGCATTGGCAGCCGCTCGAATACAACGCCTTGCATGGCGGATTGGAGCGTTGGTTCGAGCCGATCGACCAGGCAATCTGCGATTCGAGCGCGTGGCAGCGGCTGATCGCCGGGCTGGCAGGTGTGGCATCGTCGGTCAAAGGCGGCGGGCCCTGGTTCGTGGAAGCGCATCAGTTCCGCATTGATACGACCGACGGTATCGGCCGGCCTACTCCGGAAGGGGCACACCGGGATGGTGTCGATCTGGTCGCCGTGATCCTGGTGGCGCGAACTGGCATCAAGGGCGGCGAAACCCGGGTATTCGACGCGGACGGCCCTGCCGGCAGCCGTTTCACGATGGCCGAGCCGTGGACGCTGTTGTTACTCGACGATGCCTTGGTGATCCATGAGTCGACACCGATTCAGCCGATCGATCCCGCCGGCAAGGGCTGGCGTGACACGCTGGTGATCACGTTTCGTCACGGCGGTTTCCAGGGGCCGCCAGGCTGACGCGCAGCTGATCGCTTCAGCACGGTTCGCCGAAGGAATTCGACCATCGCGTAGTCCCGCATCATCAGTCGCCGTCAGTCCGCTGAGCAGGGTCGGCGAGCAGGCGGCCAGCACCAGCAAAAAAAAGAGCACGGTGGCGGCCGGCAGGCGCTGCAGGTGAGGCATCAGCATGTCGAAATGCCCAGTCTGGTGGCGACGGCGATCGTCTGACAAGTCTGATCGTCAAGCTTGGCGAATGTCGGCGATCACGTGGTCACCGAAGTCGTTGCGGTGCAAAAAAGCGATCACCTGGCCTGCGGTGTCGCCAGGCGTGGCGAGGCGGCCTTGGGTCTTCATCGCAATAAAATTTCCTTGATCGGGGAACCCAGCCGGATCGGCGCTGCGCAACTGGATCTGCATGTCGGTGTCGATGACACCGGGCGCCAGTGAAACGATGCGCGCGCCGTTGGGTCGACCTGCCTCGTCGAGTGCCATCGCGCGCGACAGGTTGTCGAGCCCCGCTTTGGCGGCGCAATAGCTTGCCGAGCCGGCCATGCCCCGCCGGCCGAGTCCGGACGAAATGTTCAGGATGAGCCGGGTCGCCGTGGACCACCCGGCAGTGCCGCGCAGAAAGGCCGCGCTGAGCAGCAGCGGTGCCTCGAGGCCGACCCGCAACGCGCGCGACAGGTCGGCATCCTCGCTCTCGTCGACCGGCCCGATGCGGCTGATGACGCCAGCGTTGTTGATCAGGCAGACGCGATCGAAGCCGGCCGGATCGATGGTGGCCAACCATCGGGCGAGGTCTGCGGCGACCTCGGCGGGCTCCGACAAATCGCGTTGCCACTGCAACAACTGCGCACCTTCGGCGCGCGCCCGGGTTTCGAGCTCGGCGTTGTCGTGCCGCGATATGCAAAGCAGCCATTGGCCTGGCGCGATCAACTGTTCCGCGATGGCAGCGCCGAGACCGCGCGATGCGCCAGTCAGGATGTAAAGGGATTTGGTCATGTCAGATTGGTCCACTTGAGCGGTTGGTACTGATTCAGAACGGCAGCGGTGATTCGATGACGATTTGCGCACCGGAAATCGGGTGACAAAAGCCGAGCGATTGCGCGTGCAGCATCAGTCGTGCGGACGACGGAGCTGTGTCGAGCGCGCCATACAAGGCGTCGCCGATGATCGGATGCCCGATCGCCAGCAGATGGACCCGAAGCTGATGCGACCGACCGGTGATCGGCTGCAGCGCCAAGCGCGTCCACCGCTCGTGCGGGTCATGCTCGACAACCCGCCAGTGTGTCTGCGACGGTTTTCCGTTCACAACGTCGACTTGTTGACGGGGGCGGTTCGGCCAATCGGCGCAAAGCGGCAGATCGATCTGTCCGCAATCCCCGACCTGTGCGCCGAGGCGGCCGGTGACCAGCGCAACATAGGTTTTGGCTATCAGTCGAAGTGCAAACTGGCTGCCGAAATGGCTTTGCCAATTCGCACCCCGGGCAAACAACAAGACACCGGAGGTCGCCATGTCGAGCCGGTGCACCACCCGTGCGTCGGTCCATTTCTGCTGGACCTGCTGCGCCACGCTGCCTTCTGCCAATGCGCCGCGCCCCGGAACTGACAACCGACCGGCCGGCTTGTCGACGGCGATGCAGACTTCATCGCTGTACAAGACGTTCAGTCGATGGGGCAGCGCGCTGGTGTCGTGCGGGATCATCCAGACATCAAGCCCCGCAGTCTCGACCCGAAACAATTTGCTGAGATGATCACGACCTTCCGTTGTCAAGGCGCCTCGCCGCGCCAGCTTCTCGATGAACACTGACATTCTCTGGTGGTTGCTCAGCGTGCTGCTGATCATAGGCGGGCTCGCCGGAACGGTGCTGCCGGCGCTTCCAGGAACCGCACTGATTCTCGGCGGGATTGTGCTCGGGGCCTGGATCGACGGGTTCGTCCGGGTCGGCACCGGCATGCTCGTCGTCATCGCGCTGATCGCAGTGATTGCCTGGGTGCTCGACTATGTGGCCGGCTTGCTCGGCGCCAAAAAGGCCGGGGCCAGCCGTCAGGCCATCATCGGCGCGATGATCGGCACCGTGGTCGGGCTGTTCATGGGAATCGTCGGCGTCTTGTTCATGCCACTGGTCGGCGCGGCGATCGGTGAGTACATCGCCATCAAGGACCAGCGTCGAGCCCTGCATGTCGGCGTGGCCACCTGGCTGGGCATCATGGCCGGGTTATTGGCCAAGGTGGTGTTGGCGTTCGTGATGATCGGGCTGTTTGTCGCTGCGCTTATGTTTTGAGGGCTTTCGGCCGCCCGTTCTCCTCAGTCGTTCAACCGTGTCAAAGGCCGCTGGCTGGCCGGCTGCCTGCGTGTCCGCAGAAGCCGGCCTGGACCGACATCTCCCTCATTTACCTACGGCTGCCGGTCAGCAGGCGGTTTCCGAATGATTGTGGAGACCGACGAGAAGGCTCTGTCCGTGTGCAGGCTCAGACCGACTGTGGCTGCTGAATGCCGGCAATCGCCCAGGAACGACTGTCGTCCAGCGGCTTGACCAGGTGCCAGATTTCGTCGAAGTCGTTTGCGACGGCTTCGCGCTCCTCGCGGATCAGGCCGTGGAACCGGACGCTGACGATCTGACGGTCACCTTCCTCAGCCACATCCAGCACCTCGGCGTCAACCTTCAACACGTCGGTTTGCTGAGCCACTCCGCCGCGCTCCTGCAGTTCAAGGCGTACCGCCGCGAACATCTCAGGGGTGGTGAAATTGCGCAAGTCATTGAGGTCGCCAGCGTCGTTGGCGGTCTGCATGCGGATAAAGATCATCTTCGCGATGCGCTCGAATCCTTCGGCGTCGAAACCTGCCGGCAGCGTGTTGGCCGCAACCGCGGCGGAGACTGGTGCCAACGATTGCTGCTGCGGCGCCGGTGTCCAGTTCTGTTGGCCCGATCCAAAAGCGCTACGTGCCATCGGATCGGCAGCGTTGCCAATCCCGGCGGCCTGCAGTCGCGGGCCACCAGCGTTCGCCTGTTGAGGGCCGAAGCGGCGCATCAGCAAGCGAATCACGACAAACGCTGCAACGGCCAGCAGCGCCATCATGATGAAGTTGCCGAACTCGGCGCCGAGGCCGAGGTGGCTCATCAGTGCAGCGATGCCCAATCCGGCCGCAAGGCCAGCCAGCGGGCCCATCCACGAACGCTTGCCCGCTGCTGCGGCTGCGGCGCCACCGGCGACAGGTGCTGCAGCAGCACTGTTGGTCGGTGACTGCGAAGGTGGCGGCGTGGTCGGTTTTTGAGCCGGCATGCTGCGCTGAAACCCCTGTGAACGTGCGCCGCCGAAGCGACGCGCTTCGGCATCGGTAGGCAACACCACGGCACCAATGCTGCCCACGATCGTCGCGAATGACATTACCAAAGCCAACCAGCTCTTTTTCATCACTTCAATTCCTGTGTCGATTGGGCCTGCGGGATGCAGACCACTGCAACGATAACCGAGTCATTTTCCCTCGTTGTAAGTGGGGCCGACAAGACGGGTTTTCAACCACTGGCGATTCACGCGTTCCGCTGAAGGGTCATAGAGCCGATGTTTTGACCATCTGGGCCGCCTTTTCCGCGATCATGATAGTCGGTGCATTGGTATTTCCGCCGACGATCTGCGGCATCACCGACGCGTCGACGACGCGCAAGCCGGCAATTCCGTGAACTTTCAATTCTGCATTGACGACGGCGCCGGCGTCGCTGCCCATCCGGCAACTGCCTACCGGGTGATAAATGGTGTCTGCATTGTCGCGGATGAACTGAGCGATCGCCTCGTCACTGCGCGCTGCAGCTGACGCCGCCATTTCGTTTCCGCCCAGATCGGCGAGCGCGGGCTGCTGGAGAATTTCGCGCATCAGCTTGAAGCCGCGCACCATCGCCTGCAAATCGTCGGCTTCGGCGAAGAAATTCGGATCGATCAATGGTGGCGTCGCCGACTCGGTGCTGGCCAGTTGCAGCGTGCCGCGGCTTTTCGGGCGCAGCAGACATACATGGCATGAATAGCCATGCCCGAAAACCGTCTTGCGGCCATGATCGACCAGCTTGCCGACGACGAAGTGCAGTTGCAGGTCGGGCAGGCGCTCCTCCGGCCGGCTCTTGAGGAAGCCGCCGGCTTCGGCAAAATTGGTCGTCAACGGGCCGCTGCGTTTCGAAGCCCATTCGCCCACACCGCTCAACAAGCGGCGAGCCCCCTGGAAGGACAAGCCGAACAGGTCCTTGAGTTGCGGGGCATCGATCACCTGCACGACATCGGGATGGTCGTGCAGGTTCATTCCAACCCCGGGCAGATCGTGGATGACCGGGATGCCCAGCCGCTGCAACTGCGCGCCGGGTCCGATGCCCGACAGCATCAGCATCTGGGGTGACTGCAGCGCACCAGCGCTCAGCAACACCTCGCGACGTGCGGCAAGACGCCTGACCGCCCCGTGCTGCCGATACTCGACGCCGGTTGCGCGCTGGCCCTCGATCAGCAGCCGCGTCGCCTGCGCGTCGGTGATGAC
>JBBRID010000106.1:0-10019 GCA_038221635.1 Burkholderiales bacterium | reverse complement strand
ATCAGCGCGCTCGGGCGTTTGCACGGGAGGCAGACAGGGCCGGCGTTCACTGTCGAGTGTTCGAGGCGCCGAAGATCGATGCCATGGCTGCAGGCCGCGAGGTGTTTGCCGAGATTCTTCGGGCCGGCCTTCCCAGCGCGGTAGCCTTCGCCAGCGACAACCTCGCCGCCGGCGCCGTTCTTTGCGCTCGCAACTTGGGAATCGCGATACCTGAGCAGCTTGCCTTCCTCGCCTTCGGCGACCAGCCCGTAGCGGCACAACTCGATCTCAGCACGGTCAGCGTTGCCCCTTACGAAATCGGCGCGATTTGTGGGCAACGTCTGTTGACAATGCTGGGCGACCGCGAAGCGGGAGCGGACACGCCTTCTCAGAACGCAGCAAATGCATTATTGCCCAGCCCGAAGTTGGTGCAACGCGGCAGTACCTGAAGCGAGGTTCGCGCTGGCTGCACACGTGGCGGCGGGTTCAGGCGTGGCGTTTTACCGAACCATGCAACTGGCAACTCGTCATCGGGTTGGCGATGGCTCACCTCCAAGAATGCGCGCATGCTGGGCGCACAGGCGCACAAGACAAAAAAGCACCGAGCGTTGCCGCAAGTGCTTGATTCCCCTACCAAATTTGGTAGGCGCGAGAGGACTCGAACCTCCGACCCCCACCATGTCAAGGTGGTGCTCTAACCAGCTGAGCTACGCGCCTGAAGCCTTTCAGTATACATCTATTTTCTACTCCGCCTGGCCCATCGGCGGGCCTGTGGCGACACTTCACTAGCGTCGCCGGGCCTGTCTGACACCGGAAATGCGGGCGACTTGGCCGAGCACCTTGGGTAGCCGCTCGGTGTCGCCGAGTTCGATCGTGAAGGTCATCCAGGCAGTGCCCCCCGCCTGGCCCTTGACCGATTGCGTGTGCACCGCACTGACGTTCATTTTTTCCTTCGCGAACAGTTCGGTCACGTCGCGCAGCAGGCCTTGCCGGTCGACCGCTTCGACCACGATGTCGACCGGGTACATCTTCTCCTGGCCGTCCTTGGCTTTCTTGCGGTCCTTGCGACCCCAGGTCACGGTGATCACGCGCTCGGGCGCGCGGGCCATCATGTCGCTGAAGTTGCTGCAATCAAGGCGGTGGATGGCGACGCCGCGTCCGCGCGTCACGTAGCCGCCGATGGCGTCGGGCGGCGCCGGGCGGCAGCAGCGTGACAGGCTGGTCATCAGCGATTCGACGCCGACCACCAGTACCCCGCTGCCCTGCGGCGCATCGCCGCCGCCGACCCACGGCCGCTTCGAGGCGATCACCTGGTCGGCACTCGGCTGTGGCTCGCTCGGGCGCAGCAGGTTCTCGATGTTGCGCATCGGAAACTCGTCCTTGCCGATCACCTCGAACAAGGCGTCCGCCGTGCGAAAGCCCAGCTGATGGGCCAGATCGCCCAGCTTCAGAGCCGTCTTGCCCTCGCGTTGCAGCAGCTTTTCCACCGAATCGCGGCCGCGCGCGATGGTCTGCGCCTGCTGCAGCGAGTTGAACCAGCTGCGCACCTTGGCGCGTGAGCGCGGACTGTGCAGATAGCCCAGTTCGGAATTCAGCCAGTCGAGCGACGGCCCGCCCTCACGCGTGCTGATCACCTCGACCGTCTGGCCGCTTGTGAGTGGCGTATTCAGCGGCACCATCGCGCCGTCGACCTTGGCACCCCGGCATCGATGGCCCAGGTTGGTGTGCAAGGCGTAGGCGAAATCGAGCGGCGTGGCGCCGGCCGGCAGATCGACGACCGCGGCCTGCGGCGTGAACACATAGATGCGCGGATCCGCAACGGCAGCCTGTGCCGCGGCACCGCCATCGGCGCTCTCGCCTCTTGAAGATGCGCTGAGGTCACGCTCCCAGGCCAGCAGCTCGCGCAGCACGGTTTTTCGGGCTTCAGCCAGCTGGGCGTCGTTTTCTGCAACTGCGCTGGCACCGCCGTAGGCTCTGGTGCCGGCTTCCTTGTAGGCCCAATGCGCAGCGATGCCGTGTTCGGCATGGCCATGCATGGCAACGGTGCGGATCTGAACCTCGACGGCGCGATTCGAATCGTCGAGCACCACCGTGTGCAGCGACTGGTAGCCGTTCGGTTTCGGCTTCGCAATGTAGTCGTCGAATTCGCTTTCGACCGCGGTATAGCGCGCGTGCACGCGGCTCAGTGCCGCGTAACAATCGGCCACCTCGCTGACCAGCACCCGGGTCGCGCGCAGGTCGAATACGTGGTCGATGTCGAGCGCCTTGCCCTGCATCTTCTTCCAGATGCTGTAGAGGTGTTTCGGCCTGCCCTGCACTTCCGCACTCAGGCCTTGGCCGTTCAACAATTCGCACAGCTCGCACCGAAAGCGTTCGACACTGCGTTCACGTTCGACCCGGCGCTCGTCGAGCAGCCGCGCCACGGAATGGTAGTCAGCCGCCTGCAGGAAGCGAAACGCCAGATCTTCCAGCTCCCACTTGATCTGCCAGATGCCCAGGCGGTTGGCCAGCGGCGCGAACACCTGCATCGATTCGCGTGCCAGCTCTTGCGGACAGCCGAGCTTGTTCGCTGCATAAAACCGCAAGGTCTGCAATCGCGAAGCCAGTCGCAGCAGCACGACGCGCAGGTCCTGCGAAAACGCCAGCAGCATCTTGCGCACCCGCTCGGTCTGCCGGGCATGGTGCTCGGCGCCAAGCTGCGCCGAGCGCGCAGCCCGCTGGATCTGCACCAGCTTGCGCGTGTGCATCACCAGGCTGGCGTGCGACGGGCCGAAGGCCTTGCTGACGACCTCCTCCGGCCGCTCCAGGAAGTCGCCGGCATAGACCAGATAGGCAGCGGCGCGCATCGACGGCGCCGCGCCAATGGCCTCGAGGATCGCCGCCACGCCGTCGGCATGGGCGAGGGTAGCCTCGCCAGTGTCGAGCGCCTGCCCGGACAGCAGCGGTGCCGCAAAATCACGCGCCCGCTGCAACTCAACCGCGCCATCTTCCGGGTGATCGTCGGTCAGGGCAACGATCGCGGCAGCGGCGGGATCGACCTCGGCAGCGATCGTCTCTCGGGTTTTCATCGGGCCATCATCAGCGCAGCAGAAACTCCCGCACGCGCTCGATCTGATCAGGCTGCACCAGCGTCGGCGCATGGCCCACGCCGGCAAACTCGTGCAATTCGGCCTTCGGGCCGCGCTCGGTCATGGCTTGCGCGGTGTCGGTGGTCAGCAGGTCGGAGTCTGCGCCGCGCAGCAGCAAGGTCGGGCAGCGCAGTGAGTCGTAGGCCCGCCACAATTGAGCCTCGCCAGCAACTGCATATTCTGGCGTGATGGCCTTGAACGGCACCGCGATGGACGGGTCGTAGTGCGGCGCCCATGCCGGCTTGCCATCGGCCCCGGTGATCGGCTTCAGCATCGGCCGGGTCAGTGCCAGCCACTGCTCGCGGCTGTGTGGTCCGAAGCCTTCGGAGATGCTCAGAAGATAGTCGGCGGCGGCCTCGATGGTGGGCCACTGCATCGGCAGGCCGAGGTAGCTGCCGATCCGGCTGAGCGCCTGCGCACTGATTGCCGGTCCGACATCGTTCAGCACCAGCCGCTCGATCGGCGAGCCCTTCAGCGAGGCCAGCCCCATGCCGATCAACCCGCCCATCGAGGTGCCGACCCAGTGCACGGTGCCGGCATTCAGCCGCGCCAGCAGTGTCACCATGTCGGCCACATACATGCTGATCTGATAGCCCATCGGGTTGGCCAGGAAATCGGAGCGCCCGCGCCCGACCACATCGGGACAGACCACGCGGTATGAATACTGCATCGCCTGCGCGAGTTGGTCGAAATCGCGGCCCTGCCGCGACAAGCCGTGGACGCATACCAGCACGCGCGGGTTGTTCGCATCGCCCCATTCCCAATACGCCATGCTGTGCAGCCCGCTGGTGTCCAGGCAAGTCACGTGGTGCAGGCGGGGTTCGGTCGTGGTGGCGACGGTATTCATGTCTGAGTCTCGGACCGTGGAGGTGGGTGCATTCCCGCGGCAGACCGCACGCGCGGGATCAACTGTCTTTTATGATCAATGCTAACAATCATCGGGAGTTCTACATGCTCAAAGGAAAAACGGCGCTGGTCACCGGCTCGACCAGCGGAATCGGGCTCGGCATGGCGATCTGCCTGGCACGCCAAGGCGCCAATATCGTGTTGAACGGATTTGGCGAGGTCGACGGCGCACAGGCGCAAGTGCGCGAACTCGGCACCAAGGTCGGCTACCACGGCGCGGACATGAGCAAGCCCGACGAAATTGCCGAGATGATGGCCTACGCCGAGAAATCGTTCGGCGGCGTCGACATCCTGGTCAACAACGCCGGCATCCAGCATGTGGCCTCGGTCGAGGATTTCCCGCCTGCGCGATGGGACGCCATCATCGCGATCAACTTGAGCTCGAACTTCCACACCACACGCCTCGCAGTTCCTGGAATGCGCAAAAAAAACTGGGGCCGCATCCTGAACGTCGCCTCGGCGCATGGCCTTGTCGCATCGGCTCAGAAATCTGCCTACGTCGCCGCCAAGCACGGCGTGGTCGGTTTCACCAAGTCAGTGGCCCTCGAAACCGCGACGACCGGCATCACCGTCAATGCGATTTGTCCCGGCTGGGTGCTGACACCGCTGGTGCAGAAGCAGGTGGATGCACGCGCCGAAGCCGAGAAGATCAGCGACGCCAAAGCGAAGGAGGCGTTGCTCGCCGAAAAGCAACCGTCATTGCAGTTCACGACCCCCGAGCAACTTGGCGAACTGGCGGTGTTTCTGTGCTCGCCGGCAGCCGACAACGTTCGCGGTGTCGCCTGGGCGATGGATGGGGGTTGGACCGCGCAGTAGGAGCGGCTTCAGCCGCGCTTAGAATTTTTTGACACTACCCTGATCGCGGCTGAAGCCCCTTCCCACAAAATCCCGACCCTGTCTTCTATGGCAGCGTCTTCAGGCGCGATGATTGCTGAACCGGCTCGATGTCGGCAGTCAGTGAAGCGTCGCCAGATAGGCCGCGATGTCACGCGCATCACGCTCCCCGACCTGCATATCGGGCATCGCAGTAAATGGATCGATGCTTCGCGGATCGCGCAGCCAGCGCACCATCTGCTGCGGCGTATTCGGCACCGAACCAGCGATCAGCTTGCGGTTCGCAATCCCGGCCAGAGGTGGTCCGACGTGTACCCTCGAACCGGTGACGCCGGGAATCAGGTGGCAGGCGTTGCAGGCGAACTGGGTCAACGCAAGTTTGCCGCGCTCCGGGTCTGCTGACGCACCCGAGGGTGCACCCTCGGCTTCTTCGTCGGCATTGGCGGCCTCGCAACGCGCGTCTCGGTGCCGATTGACCAGCGCCGTGAATTCTTCCGCGCTCAGCCCCGGCAAACGCTCCATGAAAGCAACCAGCGCCCACAAATCGCTGTCGGGCAGCCTGAAGCGCCAGGCCGGCATGCCGCTCATCTTGATGCCGTTTGCGGTAATCCAGTAAAGCTGCTGCGGCTCCCAGCGTTTGGACGCATCGACCAGCGGACCCGGCAATGGCTGCATGCTGCGGCCGATCTCGTCCTGCGCGTAGCCCGGCCCGCCATGGCACTGCGCGCATTTCGTGATGAAGCACAAGGCGCCTCGATCGACCTGTTCGGCACCTCCTAGTGGCGGCACGTCTATTTTTTCGGAGCGCAATCGCACCGATCGATGCATTGTCTTCTGGAGCAGCGAATAGACTGGCTGGGTATGTTGTGCAGTTGCCGAGATGTCGTACCAGCCGCTCCAGATGAAGCCCGCCGCACCGACGACAGCGGCGATCGCGAGCACGAGCAGCGTCGACAATATCTTCGTCATCCGCGCAGTCCGATGAAGGGACTCTGATCGGGCGCCTTCTGGGGAACCCGGCGGCGTGCGTCAACTCCAAAGCTGATCATGAGCGATTATCCAGTTGGTGTGTCATTGACGGTTCGATGATGAAACGGCTCCGGTGTTCCGTTGGTGTCGGGCAACCCTGGGCTGCGGGCCCGACCTGCCGTCGGACCCGTCCGACCCCGGCCATAGGCGCCTTGCTGTTCGCCGCGTTGCTAGGTTCATTCCCGGCCGGCAGATGCGAGGTCCGGCGTCCGGCCATATGCGCCTTTCTGTTCGCCGCGCTGCTTGTTTGTACTACGGCGGCGGTCGCAGCCAAGGCTTCCCAGATCGCCGACGGTAATCCCGAACTCGGCCGGCGCCTCGCCGAGCGTTACCACTGCGGCAGCTGCCACACGATTCCGGGCGTTTCAGCGGCGCGCGGCCGACTCGCCATCTCACTCGACAGTTTCGGCCAGCGCAGCTATATCGCAGGCCGCATCCCGAACCAGGCGCCGCTGCTCGCGCGCTGGATCGAAAGTCCGCGGTCGCTGATCCCGGATACCGCGATGCCCGACATGGGCGTGACGCCGGCCGATGCACGCGACATCGCAGCCTACCTGAGGCAGCTGAAGTGAAGAAGCCGAGCAGCCGAGCCGAGGCAGATCGACCTACCAGCAACGGAGCTGCGGTTTGAACGGCGCCGCATCGCAGGTCGAATCGGTACTCGATCCCGCCGGGCCGGTGGCTCAGGCGCTGGCAAACCTGAGCTGGCTGCTGATCGGTGGCGCGACGCTGATCTTCGTCGCGATGATGGCGCTGCTTGCATGGACGCTGCTGCGCCGTGCGCGCTCCGACGATCGCGATGCGCGCGGCGTGCGCTCGAATGCGTGGTGGCTGATCGGTGGCGGGGTGGTCTTCCCTGTCGTCGTGCTGACCGCGCTGCTGACGCACGAATCGCTGCGCATCGACGGTCTGACGCGGCCCCACGGCGCTGATGAACTGGTGATCAGCGTCAGCGGTCGATTGTGGTGGTGGGAGGTGCGCTACCGGCTGCCCGACGGCCGCACCGACGTCGTGCTCGCCAACGAGATCCAGCTGCCGGTGGGCCGGCCGGTGACGATCGGTCTGTCGAGCCAGGACGTGATCCATAGCCTGTGGATACCGGCGCTGGCCGGCAAGGTCGATTTGATCCCGGGCAAGGTGAATCAGCTGCGGCTGCAGGCCGACCGAGCCGGCAGCTACCGCGGACAATGCGCCGAATTTTGTGGTGAACAGCACGCGCGGATGGCACTGTTCGCTATCGCGACACCGCCCGAGGAGTTCGACCGCTGGCTCGCGCAGCAGGCCGCTCCGGCGCAGCCGCCAGCTGATCCGCAGACCACGCGCGGGTTGCAGATCTATGTCGAGCAGCGCTGCTACCAATGCCATCAGCTGCGCGGGCTCGACCTGCCGGGCGGCCTGAATGTTGCCCCGGACCTGACACATCTGGCCAGCCGCAGCCACCTGGCTGCCGGCACAATGCCGATCAACCCCGAAACGCTCGCGGCCTGGATCGCCGACCCGCAGCAAATCAAGCCAGGCACCCGCATGCCCTCATATCGCCACCTCGATGAGGCGTCGCTGCAGGCGCTCGCAGCATTTCTGGCGCAGCTGAAATGAGTGCAACGGCAACTACCGATCACACCCGGCCGGATGCGTCGTCGAACACGCTGCCGAACTCGCTGCCGCGCCCACCCGGCGAGCTGGCGCGGCTCGAACATGCATGGGTGGCACCAAAGGGCTGGCGATTGCTGTCGGCCGTCAACAACAGCCATGTCGGGCTGTTCTACATCGCGGTTTCGCTGATCTTCTTCGTGCTGGCCGGTGTGTTGGCATTGCTGATGCGCGCGCAGCTGGCGGTGCCGGACAACACGCTGATCGGGCCGCAGACCTACAACCAGCTGTTCACGATGCACGGCACCGTGATGATGTTCCTGTTCGCGGTGCCGGTGGTCGAGGCGGTTTCGGTGTATTTGCTGCCCGGCATGCTCGGCGCGCGCGATCTGCCATTTCCCAGATTGAGTGCCTATGCGTTCTGGGCTTATGCGATCGGCGGCTTCGCGTTTTTCGGCACGATCTTCTTCGGCGTGTCGCCCGACGGCGGCTGGTTCATGTATCCCCCGTTGACCAGCAAGGAGCATTCACCGGGCGTGAATGCCGATTGGTGGCTGCTCGGCATCGGTTTCATCGAGATCTCGGCGATCGCCGGCGCGATCGAATTGATCATCGGCATCATGTTCACGCGCGCGCCCGGCATGACGCTGTCGCGACTTCCGATCTACGCGTGGGCGATGCTGGTTGTCGCGATGATGATCGTCTTCGCGTTTCCGGCAGTGATTGCCGGGACGACCTTGCTCGAGGTCGAGCGGGCCTTCGATTGGCCGTTCTTCATTGCCGATCGGGGCGGCGACCCGATCCTGTGGCAGCACCTGTTCTGGTTCTTCGGGCATCCGGAGGTCTACATCATCTTTCTTCCGGCGGCCGGGCTGGTATCGATGATGATCCCGACGCTGGCGCGAACGCCGCTGGTCGGCTACCGCGCGGTCGTGCTCGCGCTGGTCGCCACTGGCATCGTCAGCTTCGCCCTTTGGGCCCACCACATGTTCACGGCCGGGCTCGGCACGTTGCAGACGATGCTGGTCTCGGCGGCGAGCATGGCGGTTGCGGTGCCCACCGCGATCCAGGTCTTTGCCTGGCTGGCGACGTTGTGGCGCGGGCGGCTGCGTAATACCGCGGCGTCGCTGTTCATCGTCGGCTTCCTGTTCATCTTCGTGCTCGGTGGGCTGACCGGCGTGATGGTCGCGATGCTGCCTTTCGACTGGCAAGTCCACGACAGCTATTTCATCGTCGCGCATCTGCACTACGTGCTGATCGGCGGGCTGGTGTTTCCGCTGTTCGCCGCGCTTTACCACTGGACACCGCTGGTCAACGGCTACTGCTTTTCCGAGCGCATCGCGCGCTGGGTTTTCGGCCTGATGTTCGTCGGATTCAACCTCGCGTTCTTTCCGATGCACCTGGCTGGTCTGAACGGGATGCCGCGGCGCGTCTACACCTATGCAGATGGACTTGGATTGAACCTGTGGAATGCGCTGTCGACGATCGGCGCGTTTGTCTTTGCTGCCGGGGTGTTGGTATTCATCATCGATGCGGTTCGCACCTGGCTGCGCGAGCCGCGTCCTGTCGATAATCCTCGCGGTGCCGGCACCCTTGAATGGTTGCCGAGCGCCAATTATGGCGTCCGCAGTATCCCGCAGGTCGAATCACGCGACCCACTGTGGACTCGGCCGACATTGCCGGCCGAAGTGCTAGCCGGGCAGCACTGGTTACCCGGCACCGCGACCGGCTTGCGCGAAACCATCATCACCAGCCCGCGTAACGCGCGACCGATGCATCTGGTGGTTCTGCCGGGCGACAGTTGGTTGCCTTTGCTCGCCGGGCTCGGGACTGCGGGCTTCTTTCTGCTCCTGACGGGAAATTTGCCAGTGCCGGCGTTCGCCTCGGGCATTGGCGCAATCGTCGCCACATTGATGTGGTTATGGGGCAGCGACCGCCCGACCGGGATCGAGAGCGCCGAGATCGGTCGTGGACTGATGCTGCAGATCGGCGCAATTGGCATGCGATCACATTCATGGTGGGCAACGCTGATCCTGCTGCTGGTCGACGCCTCCATCTTTGCTTCGTTCCTGTTCGCGCACATTCATGTCTCGCTGCTCGCGACAGTCTGCCCACCGCCCGGCGCCGCATTGCCCTCCGGCATCAGCGCATGGGGCGGGGTCGCGCTGTGGCTGCTTTCCGGGCTGCTGATGTGGCTGGCAAGCCGACGGCGCATCGATGCGCCCATGCACCGGCGCCGAATCATTGCAAGCCTGCAGATCGTCGGTGCCGCGCTGGCCGCCGGCGCAGCCTTTGCGCTGGTCCTGTCCGGACATCAGCAAGTCGGGCTCGCACCGAGCACGAATGCCTGGAGCGCGACTGTCGGCATCGTTCTCGCTTGGCAGGGTTTCCATATCGGGCTGCTCGCAGTGATGGGGTCGTATCTGCTCGCCAGGCTGTGGAGCGGGCACCTGAGTCAGCGCAACCGCGCGACTCTCGACAACATCTCGCTGTTTTGGCGTTATGCGATGTTGCAGGGCATCGTCGCTGGCGCCCTGGTGCAGCTGCTGCCGG
>JBBRID010000105.1:0-10092 GCA_038221635.1 Burkholderiales bacterium | reverse complement strand
TCCGGGCCAGCGACGAGCCCAAGCTGGCCTTGATCGAACGCTTTTCGCTCAGCGATCGCCAAGCCGAGGACATTCTCGAAATCCGATTGCGCCAGTTGGCTCGACTGGAAGCGATCAAGATCGAACAGGAATTGACCGAATTGCGTGCGGCGCAAGGCAAGCTCGAAGACATTCTGAACAGTCCGGCCACACTGAAACGCATCGTGATCAAGGAGATCGAAGCCGATGCCAAGCAGCACGGCGATGCGCGGCGCACCTTGATCCAGACCGAAAAGCGTGCGGTTGCCGAGGTCAGACTGGTGGACGAACCGGTCACCGTGGTGGTCAGCCAGAAGGGCTGGGTCCGCGCGCTGAAGGGTCATGAGATCGCGATCGAAGGCCTGCAGTTCAAAGCCGGTGATGGCATGCTGGCAACCTTTGCCTGCCGCAGCGTTGATCCGCTGCTGGTCTTCGGCAGCAATGGCCGGGTCTATTCAACGCCGATCGGCCTGCTGCCGGGAGGTCGCGGCGACGGACAACCGATCACGACCTTGATCGAACTCGAGAGTGGCAGCCAGCCGGCGTATTACCTGGCCGCGGACTTGCAGCAGACGCTGGTGCTGGGCGGCAGCGGCGGCTTCGGCCTGCTCGCGCAGGTTGGTGATGTGATCACACGGCAGCGTGGCGGCAAGGCTTTTCTCAGCCTCGAAACGGGCGAGCAGCCGCTGCCGCCTCGGCTGGTCGGTGACGCAACGCAACTGGCTTGTCTGTCGAAGGCCGGCCGGCTGCTGGTCTTCGGCCTGGCCGATCTCAAGCGGCAGGCCAACGGCGGGCGGGGACTGACGCTGATGGATCTCGAGGCCAAGGACGAGTTGCTCGACCTCTGCCCGTTCGATCAGAGTCTGGTCGTCGTCGGCACGAGCCCCCGCGGAAAGCCGAGGGAAGAGGTGCTGAAAGCCGCTAACCTGGCAGCCTTTGTCGGCAAACGCGCGCGCAAGGGCAAGGCGGTGACGGGCTTGAAAGTCCAGGGCCTGCGGCGAGCAGACTGAAGAGATCGCCGAGGCGGCTCAGTCCGCTCGCAAGTCGAAGCGGCCGAGCGGCTGGCTTTTGCCATTGATCAGCAGATCGACGTGGTGTTCCCCGGCGTGATGCCGGCGCGTCGTCAACTGAGCCAATGACAAGCGCTTGCCGAGCCGCACCGATTCGCCAGCGCCGAGTTCGATCCGCTTCAGCTTGAAGACCTTGGCCCTGCTTGCGCCATGGGCCTTGACGTAGTGCACGACGAGATCGATCAGTGCTGTCTGCGGCCGGCGCAGGGGGTTGTGCAGGATGCATGCAATGGTCAAGTTATCGCCGACCACCGCAGTCTGCGGCGTGATCGAAATGTCATGCACGAGCAGTTGTGAGGTGTGCGCGTAACCAAGCAGTGTCAAGGCGCCCCGGTCGCCCCGCTTGATCGCCGAGCGCAGCGCATGCTCGACAATCCACCGCCGCTGCGCGCTCGCATCGACCAACCACTTGCCGGAGGTCTCGATCAAACGATCGGGATGGTCCTTGCCGATGTCGTTGAGGTTGTTGGCAACCGAACGGCGCACGTACAGTGAAGGATCGTCCTTCAGCAGTTCGAGCAGTTCGAGCACCGGCCCGGGATCACGCTGAAAGGCGCGCAGACGGCTGGCCCATGGCAGACGAGGACGCGTTCCTTCGCTGACCAGCCGGCGCACATGCTCGCTTGGATCGCGGGCCCAATGGGCCAGTTGTCGCAGCGTCCTGGCCTGATCTTGTTCGATGAAGGCCCGGATGCTGAATTCGGCGGTGAAGCGCTGTGTCAGGGCGTGCTGCAAGCGCATCGACAAGTCGAAATGTTCGAGCCCGAATTTGGCGACAAACAAGACATGGGGCAGGTACAGAAACGGGGCCATGCCATGCTCGGAGGTACCCGTAAGGATCGGACCGAGCGACTTCAGCACAACTTCTCCGGCAACGGTGAAGTCGGCTGGCAGATGCCGATTCATCGCGTCGGCCAGGTGGTCGGCGCGCGCCATCAGTTCGAGCGCTTCGAATCCGGAAAGTGCGTCGGCGCTGAACACCTCGGCGTCGAATGCGCTGCAGGACGATGACAGCATCGCCGCAATGTCAGCCACCACGGATGGCCCGAAGCGGCTTTTCAGGGTCTGCGCCACCGCTGTGCGTCCTTCGTCCCCTGTCGACGTCGTGTCAATCCATCGGCCGGCGCAAGACGCGCAGCAATGCCATGGAGAGCATGACGAACAGTGCCAGGCTCCAGAATTCGTAGGGAATGCCGAACAGGTCGACCGCCGCATCGGCACAACTCGCGCGGGCTGAAAACACATCGGGCAGCAGACTGTCCAGGTGCATGCCGCCGACGATCTTGTCAGCCAGCGTGAGATTGCACGAGGCCGATGCGGCCGCAACGAAGTGCTGGTACAGCGCCGTGACGATGCCGCTCAGACTCAGCAACATGCCGAGGCCTGCTGCGACGCTTCGACCACTTGGGTTCGAGAAGATCAGTCCCAGGCCACAGGCGATTGCGATGGCAAGGAAGATGACCCGCTGCAGCACGCAATACGGGCAAGGCTCCATGCCGAACACATGTTGCGAAACCAGCGCGGCACCCACGGCGGCCACGCACAACAGTGCGCCCCCTGCCAGCAGCCAGGTCGAGATATTGCTGGGTTCGTCGAACTCGGAACGTCTCATTCGATCTCGGCGATCAGCTCGATTTCGACGCAGGCACCCATTGGAATTTGCGCGACGCCGAAGGCGCTGCGTGCGTGGGCGCCGCGACCGCCGAACAACTCGCCGAGCAGCTCGGAACAGCCGTTCGTCACCAGGTGTTGCTCGGTGAATTCGGACGTGCTGTTGACCAGACTCATCAACTTGACGATGCGAACCACCTTGTCCAGACTGCCAGCGGCCGCCTGCAAGGTGCCGAGCAGATCGATGGCCACGGAACGGGCCGCCTGGTAGCCGTTGGCGGTATCGATGTCGCGGCCGAACTGGCCGACCCAGGGTTTGCCGTCTCGTTTGGCAATGTGACCGGAAAGGAAAACCAGATTGCCGGTGCGCACGAACGGCACATAGGCTGCGGCCGGGACCGCCACCGGGGGCAGGGTGATGCCGAGTTTTGCCAGACGATCGGCGACGGAAGAACTTGTATTGGCCATGCTTGGGATCCCGCCGAATGGGGAGGCGGCGAGCGTTGGGGATCGGGGTCCAAATCCTACACTGTGCGCATGCTCGCGACCGTCTCCGGCAGTGTTTCAGGCGCTGCCGCCGGGCGATCTCTGGCAGCCGGCGCCGCAGCCAGCTGGATCGCGGCGGCTTGCCTCGCGTGGTTGCTCGGTGTTGCAGCGCAATTGCACCAGCCCGAGCTCGACGCCGTGCCACTCTTGCGTAGCCGCTTGGTGATTGCGGTGTGTGCGATCGGTCTCGCCGCGGCCGTCGCTGCGCTGCGCGTTGGCCAATCCGGCAGCGCAGGTTGGTCGATTTGCCAGCCACTTGCTGCCATCACATCGATAGGCGCCCTCGCCGTGGTGGGTTGGGCTTGCACGGGCTTGCTGGCTCAGCATCGGCTGGCGCAGCGCTTGCCGGTTGCTCTCGAGGCGGTTGATCTGCTGGTGACGGGGGTGGTATCCGACCTGCCGCAGGCCGGGCCCGACGGTTTGCGCTTCCAGTTCGATCCGGAGGCGGCGACGCTCGCAGGTCGGCCGGTGCAATTGCCACCGCGCCTGATTTTGGGTTGGTACGCGGCGCGTGAAGAGGGCGCAACACCGAGTCCGTTGCGCGCGAGCCTCGGTGCCGGCCAGCGCTGGCGCATGACGCTTCGGTTGCGTCGACCGCATGGCAACCTGAATCCGCATGGCTACGACTTCGAACTGCATCTGCTCGAGCGCAACCATGGCGCGACCGGTTACGTCCGAGAGGGTCCGCAACTTCCGGTCAAGCTGAGTGACGCTGCCGGTTTTCCGCTGGCTCGTTTGCGCCAGTCGGTACGTGATTCGATCCAGGACCATGTCGGCGATCGGCGAGCTGCCGGTGTGCTCGCTGCGTTGACGATCGGCGACCAATCGGCAATCGATCGAGATGACTGGCAGCTCTTTCGAGATACCGGCATCGCGCATCTGGTTGCAATTAGCGGCCTGCACATCACGATGTTTTCAGGGCTGGCCGCTGGCTTGATCGGCGCCGCGTGGCGGCGCAGTGCGCGCGCTCCGTTGTGGCTTGCTACACCGCACGCCAGCCGATGGGGCGGATTGGCGGCCGCCACTGCCTACGCCGTATTTGCCGGCTGGGGCGTGCCCGCGCAACGCACGATGGCGATGCTCGCTCTGGTCGTGGTGCTGCATTCGATCGGCCGGCGCTGGCCCTGGCCAATGATTCTGCTGGCTGCAGCGGTATTGGTGACTGGTATCGATCCTTGGGCGCTGCTGCAGCCAGGGTTTTGGCTGTCCTTTGTTGCGGTCGGGCTGCTGCTCGCTGCCGAGGCGGTTCGAGACGCACCGGCGCCGGCCCCGGCAGGCACGCGATGGCGGGTCGCATGGCGACGCGGCCGCAGCAGGTTCTGGCAGATGTTGAGCGGCCAAGTCGGTGTCTCGCTGGGCTTGGCGCCGCTGAGCATGATCTTCTTCCAGCAGGTTTCGCTGGTCGGGCTGCTGGCCAATCTGCTGGCGATCCCGCTGGTCACCTTGCTGATCACGCCGCTGGCGCTGCTGGGGATTGGTCTGCCCTGGCTGTGGCAGCCCGCGGTCTGGCTGCTGCACGGGCTGACGGCGCTGCTGAGCTGGCTATCCGCTTGGCCGCTGGCTGTTTGGACTGTGGCCGCCGCGCCGCCATGGGCACAGGCGGCAGCGATGCTCGGCGCGCTGCTTGCCGTACTTCCGGTGCCCTGGCGATTGCGCATGCTGGTGCTGCCGCTGGCGCTGCCGCTACTGGTGCCGGCACGGACATGGCCGATAGAAGGGCGCTTCGAGGCCATTGCGGTCGACGTCGGGCAAGGAACGGCGGTGCTTATCCGGACCCGGGCGCATCTGCTGATCTATGACACCGGGCCGCGCTATTCACGCGACAGCGATGCCGGCGAGCGTGTGCTGCTGCCCTTGCTGCGTGGTCGCGGTGAAGACCGGGTCGACAAGATGATCCTCAGCCATCGAGACAGCGATCACGTCGGTGGCGCCAGCTCAGTGATCCGCGTGCTGCCTGTCGCCGAATTGCTGGCCTCGCTCGAAGACGGCCATCCGCTGTGGCAATTGCCGGGATTGAAGCAGCGCTGCCTTGCCGGGCAACGCTGGGTCTGGGACGGTGTGCAGTTCGAGATCCTGCATCCGCTGGCTTCGGACTATCCCGGCACGGGCAAGCCCAATTCGATTTCCTGCGTGCTGCGGGTGGCAGGCAGCGCGCCGGGCAGCGGCTCGCTGCTCGTCACCGGCGACGTGGAACGTCTGCAGGAACTCGCGATGGTCTCGCGAGATGGCGCGCGCCTGCGCAGCACCGTGATGATCGCGCCGCACCATGGCAGTCGGACATCCTCCACTGCGCAGTTGCTTGATGCCGTGCAACCTCGCCTCGCGGTATTCCAGGCGGGTTATCGCAACCGTTTCGGCCATCCGGCAGCCGATGTGGTCGAGCGATACCGCTCGCGCGAGATCATCATCGTCGAGTCAACCCGCTGTGGCGCGTGGACCTGGCAAGGCGACGCGGCGGCAAGCGAGGTAACTTGTGAGCGGCAGGTGCGCCGCAGACACTGGCATGCCCGCCCCTGAGAATGATTCGGGGTGCTTAGGCTTTCCCGCCATCCCCGTCGATTCGCGAAAGCAACTTTGTCTGCGTCCCTCCCAGGTCGTGGGATGATGGTGAAGGCTTTCGCGTTGGGCCGGGGAAGCGCCGAATGCGCACGTTGGAGAACCAAGTGGCCTGGAATTTGCTTCGAAATTGCCGAGGAGTTTGCCGATGAAACAGAGTTTCGACGAGATGAACACGGGCTCCGGTGGTGGCGAGCAGGCCGTTCGCGAACACTATCGGACCTACCAGAAGTGGCTGACGGAGCAAGACGACGACGTGATGCGTTCGCAACGCGAAGAAGCGGAGATGATCTTCCGCCGCGTCGGCATCACATTTGCGGTTTATGGCGCCAACGACGACGGCAAGTCAGGCACTGAACGGCTGATTCCGTTCGATCTGATCCCCCGGGTGATCCCGGCTCACGAGTGGGCGGAATTGGAGAAGGGCCTTCGCCAGCGGGTCACCGCGATGAACCGCTTCATTCACGATGTCTATCACGGCCAGGAGATCCTCCGTGCCGGCATCGTTCCTGCGGACCAAGTCTTGAAGAACGTCCAGTTCCGGCCGGAGATGATGGGCGTCGATCTGCCGTTCAATACCTATTCCCACATCGCTGGCGTCGATATCGTGCGCGCCGCCAACGCCGACGGCAGCGGCAGCTATTTCGTGCTCGAGGACAACCTTCGCGTGCCCAGCGGGGTCAGCTACATGCTGGAAAACCGCAAGATGATGATGCGGTTGTTCCCTCAACTGTTCAGCAGCCACCGGGTCGAGCCGGTGGCCCACTATCCGGACATGTTGCTCGAGACCCTGCGGGCGGTGGCCCCGGCGGCGGCCCTCGATCCGACGGTCGTCGTGCTGACGCCGGGCATGTACAACAGTGCCTATTTCGAGCATGCCTTTCTGGCTCAGCAGATGGGCGTCGAACTGGTCGAAGGCCAGGATCTGTTCGTCAAGGACGACTTCGTCTACGAGCGCACCACGCAAGGCCCGAAGCGGGTCGACGTGATCTATCGGCGCCTCGATGACGACTTCCTGGACCCCGAAGTATTCCGTCCCGATTCGACACTCGGCTGTGCCGGTCTGATGAAGGCGTATCGAGCCGGCAATGTCAACATTGCCAATGCGCTGGGCACAGGCATCGCGGACGACAAGTCGATCTACCCCTATGTGCCGAAGATGATCGAGTTTTATCTGGGTGAGAAGCCGGTGTTGAACAACGTGCCGACACATCTCTGCCGGCTCGACTCAGACCTGCGCTACGTGCTCGATCATCTCGAGGAATTGGTGGTCAAGGAGGTACACGGTGCGGGCGGCTATGGCATGCTGGTCGGCCCTGCAGCCAGCAAGCAGGAAGTGGCTGATTTCCGGGCGGCATTGATCGCTGATCCGTCGCGTTACATCGCCCAGCCGACGCTGAGCCTGTCGACCTGCCCGACCTTCGTCGAATCGGGCGTCGCACCCCGTCACATCGATCTGCGCCCGTTCGTGTTGTCCGGCGCCGAGGTACGGATCGTTCCCGGCGGATTGACCCGCGTCGCGCTGAAAAAAGGCTCGCTGGTCGTCAATTCGTCGCAAGGCGGCGGTACCAAGGACACATGGGTTCTGGAGAAATGATGCCGTTTTTGATTGAGGAGAACGAAGATGCTGTCTAGAACTGCAGACCATCTGTTCTGGATGGCTCGGTACATGGAGCGGGCAGGTCAAGCCGCAAAGCGGCTTGCGGCGCAGCCAGAATACGGCAGCGCGCGCCAGCGCGCAGCGGGGTTCTCGGCCCAACGGGAGAACGAAGATGCTGTCTAGAACTGCAGACCATCTGTTCTGGATGGCTCGGTACATGGAGCGGGCCGAGAACACCGCCCGGATGCTGGACGTCAACTACCAGACTTCACTGTTGCCGCAGTCGGCGCATGCTGCCGAAATGGGCTGGAAAGGCCTACTCAGCATTTCCGAGCTGAGCGGCGACTTTGCCGAGCGGATTGGCGAAGTGACGCCGAAAAGCGTGATGAACTACATGGTGCTCGATGCGCGCAACCCGTCGAGCATCCGCAGTTGCCTGAAGGCCGCGCGCGAGAACGCCCGCGCGGTGCGCGGTGCGCTGACCACCGAGGTCTGGGAGACGCAGAACCAGACCTGGCTGGAATTTCAGCGCATGGCCGACGATTGCGAATTTCTGGACGATCCCTCGGATGCCTTCGATTGGGTCAAGTTCCGGTCGCACCTTTCGCGCGGCGTGGTGCTCGGGACGATGCTGAAAGACGAAGCCTTTCACTTTCTTCGCATCGGCAGTCTTCTGGAGCGTGCCGACAATACCGCGCGTCTGCTCGACGTCAAGTTTCATGCATTGCAGAGCGATGTTCACAGCGCGTCCGACCCGATCGCCGGGGGCATGAGTCAAGTCCAGGGCAGCGCGGGCGCCGATGCGCTGCCCGAGGCCGACAAGGAGGTCGAGTTCGATTTCTACCACTGGTCGGCGCTGCTACGGTCGGTGTCGGGATTCGAGGTCTACCGCAAGACCTACCGCAACGTGATACGTCCGGAGAAGGTTGCCGAACTGATGATCCTGCGCCAGGATATGCCGCGGTCGTTGGCATCCTGCATGACCGAAGTGCTGGAAAATCTGCGTCTTGTTGCCAACGCACAGTCTGGCGAAACGCTGAGACAGGTGGGGCGCCTGTGTGCCGATCTGCAATATGCGCGCATCGAGGAAATACTCGAAACCGGACTGCACGTCTACTTGACGCAGTTTCTCGAGCGCGTGGGCAAAGTCGGTGTGGCAATCAGCCGCGATTTCCTTGTTCCTGTCGAAGCATGAACCGTATGAAATTTTCTGGCGTTTGAGCGCGAGTACTGTTTCCGTCTGGAGTATTGAATGTCGATCCACGTCGCGCTGAATCATGTGACTCATTACCGCTACGACCGGCCGATCAACCTCGGTCCGCAGGTCGTGCGGCTGCGGCCTGCTCCGCATTCGCGCACCCGCATTCTCAGCTATTCGATGCGGGTCGAGCCGGCCACCCACTTCATCAACTGGCAGCAGGATCCCCAGTCGAATTACCTGGCGCGACTCGTTTTCCCCGACAAGACGACGAGTTTCCGGATCGAGATCGACCTGGTCGCCGAGATGGCGGTGCTGAACCCCTTCGATTTTTTCCTCGAACCGGCCGCCGAACACTTTCCATTTCGCTACGAGCCCGAACTCGCCACCGAACTCGCTGCCTACATGATCAAGGCACCGGCAACGCCGGCGTTCGAGGCCTATCTGGTCGGGGTTTCGCGCGATAAGACCCCGACCAACGACTTTCTGGTCGCGCTGAACCAGCGTCTGCAAAAAGACATTGCCTACCTGGTGCGGATGGAGCCCGGCGTGCAGACGCCAGAAGAAACCCTGGTCAATGCCAGTGGCTCGTGTCGAGATACCGGCTGGCTGCTGGTGCAACTGCTGCGCCACCTCGGGCTGGCCGCGCGTTTTGTATCGGGCTATCTGATCCAGCTGAAGAGCGATGTCAAGTCGCTCGATGGACCGAGCGGTACCGAAGTCGACTTCACCGATCTGCATGCCTGGTGCGAGGTCTATCTGCCGGGGGCGGGCTGGATCGGTCTTGATCCGACTTCGGGCCTGCTGGCCGGCGAAGGGCATATCCCGCTTGCCTGCTCGCCCGAGCCGTCGTCGGCGGCGCCGATCAGCGGCACGCTCGACCCGTGCGTGACCACCTTCGAGCACCACATGTCGGTGGCGCGCATCTGGGAAGCGCCGCGGGTGACGCTGCCGTACAGCGACGCGCAGTGGGCTGCGGTGGATGCGCTCGTCGCCCGCGTCGATGCCGACGTGCAGCGCCACGACGTTCGCCTCACGCAGGGCGGCGAGCCGACCTTCGTCTCCGTCGACGATCGTGAGGGCGGCGAATGGAACACCGAGGCGATGGGCCCGACCAAGCGGCTCCTCAGCGTCGACCTGATGGAGCGGCTTCGCCAGCAGTACGGCGAGGGCGGGCTGCTCCACTTCGGGCAGGGCAAGTGGTATCCCGGCGAGCAGCTGCCGCGCTGGTCGCTGAACCTGTTCTGGAGGAAGGACGGCCTCCCGGTCTGGCACGACCCGGCCCTGCTCGCCAGCGAGCGCGACGACCACGGCGCGACGCCCGAGCGCGCCGAGGAGTTCCTGCGCCTGCTCGCGGTCCGGCTCGAGGTCGATGCCGGCAACGTCTTCGGTGCCTTCGAGGACGCGTGGTACTGGCTCTGGCGCGAGAAGAAGCTGCCGAGCAATGTCGACCCGTTCGACTCCCGCCTGGCCGACGCGCAGGAGAAGAAGCG
>JBBRID010000104.1:0-10100 GCA_038221635.1 Burkholderiales bacterium | reverse complement strand
AGGCGGCCGAAGCCGCCTTTTTTACATACCGGATCGCGCTTAAACGATCAGCGGAACAATCAGCAGTGCAACGATGTTGATGATCTTGATCAAGGGGTTGATCGCCGGGCCTGCAGTGTCCTTGTAAGGGTCGCCGACGGTGTCGCCGGTGACGGCAGCCTTGTGGGCTTCACTTCCCTTGCCGCCGTGGTGGCCGTCCTCGATGTATTTCTTCGCGTTGTCCCAGGCGCCGCCGCCGGTACACATCGAAATGGCGACGAACAAGCCGGTGACGATGGTTCCCATCAACAGGCCGCCGAGAGCTGCCGGGCCGAGCAACAATCCGACCAGGATAGGCACGACCACAGGCAACAGACTCGGGATGACCATCTCCTTGATTGCGGCAGTGGTCAACATGTCGACCGCCCGGCCGTACTCCGGCTTCGCCGTACCTTCCATGATGCCTTTGATGTCACGGAACTGGCGGCGCACCTCGACCACGACCGCCCCGGCGGCGCGACCGACGGCCTCCATCGCCATCGCACCGAACAGGTAGGGAATCAGGCCGCCGATGAACAGTCCGACGATGACTTTCGGATCGCTCAGGTCGAAGGTCACGTGCATGCCGCGACCTTCCAGCGAGTGGGTGTAGTCGGCGAACAGCACCAGTGCTGCCAGACCCGCTGAACCGATCGCATAGCCTTTCGTGACTGCCTTGGTGGTATTGCCGACTGCGTCGAGTGGATCCGTGATGTCACGCACGCTGGCTGGCAATTCGGCCATCTCGGCGATGCCACCGGCGTTGTCAGTGATCGGGCCATAGGCGTCGAGCGCAACCACGATGCCTGCCATGCTCAACATGGCGGTCGCCGCAATGGCGATGCCATAGAGTCCGGCCAGCTGATAGGCGGTCAGGATCGAGGCGCAGACGAACAAGACCGGCCAGGCGGTCGAGCGCATCGATACCCCCAGGCCGGCAATGATGTTGGTCCCGTGCCCGGTCGTCGAGGCTTGCGCGATGTGCTGAACCGGCTTGAAATTGGTGCCGGTGTAGTACTCGGTAATCCAGACCAGCGCCGCAGTCAGGATCAGACCGACCGCACACGAACCGAACAATCGCATCTGCGTGCCCGCGCCAAGCGCATCGTCTGGCATCACCATGCGGGTGATGAAGAAGAAGCCGACCAGCGAGATCACGCCGGCAATGATCAGGCCCTTGTAGAGCGCCGGCATGACATTCTTCATGCCCGGTGTTGCCTTGACCGCGCTGCACCCGATGATCGACGCGAGGATCGAGAAGCCGCCGAGCACCAACGGATAGATCACCGCAGCCATCGGTGCGGCAACCACGACGACCGCACCGAGGGCCATGGTGGCGATCAGCGTCACCGCATAGGTTTCGAACAGGTCGGCGGCCATGCCGGCGCAGTCACCGACGTTGTCACCGACGTTGTCCGCGATCACCGCAGGATTGCGCGGGTCGTCTTCTGGAATGCCGGCCTCGACTTTGCCGACCAGGTCTGCACCAACGTCTGCGCCTTTGGTAAAGATGCCACCACCGAGCCGCGCGAAGATCGAGATCAGCGAAGATCCAAAGGCGAGACCGAGCAATGGCTTCAACACAGACGACAAACTGCGGTCAGGTGTCAGATTGCCATTGCCGATCAGAAACCAGAAAAACACGCCAACTCCCAGCAGCCCCAGGCCCACCACCAGCATGCCGGTGATGGCGCCGCCCTTGAACGCGACATTCAGCGCCGGCGCCATGCCCTTTGTGGCAGCCTGGGCCGTGCGCACGTTGGCGGCAACCGATACGTTCATGCCGATGAATCCGCAGGCGCCCGACAAGACTGCGCCGATCACGAAACCGACCGCCGTCGTGCCGTCGAGAAAGATGCCGATCAGCACCGCGAGCACCACGCCGACGATGGCGATCGTCTGGTACTGACGCCGCAGATAGGCGGCCGCGCCTTCCTTGATGGCTGCGGCGATCTCTTGCATGCGGGCATTGCCGGCGCTCTGGCTCAAAATCCAGCGGCGCTGGAAAAAGCCATAAAAAACCGCGGCCAGGCCGCAGGCAAGGGCGAATAACAGCGCCACGTTCGTGGACATCATAGGGACGGATTCCTTCCTCGGTAGGTATGAATGTTCGGTTATCCGGCAAGCTTCGCCGACCGGCCCGAAACTGCGCTGGATGCTACGGGATGCCCCGCCCAAAGGCAACGCGAGCATCATGGTGTTTTCCAGCGAAAAACCACGGTCGAGCGTCAGTCGGCTGCAAGTCGCAGCCGGTAAAATGAATCTTTCGCCCTGATTCGACCCACCATGAGCCTGCACAACGTCACGCCCGGCAAGAACGCGCCGGACGAATTCAACGTGATCATCGAAATTCCGATGAACGCCGATCCGATCAAGTACGAGGTCGACAAGGAAAGCGGGGCCATGTTCGTCGATCGTTTCATGACGACGGCCATGCACTACCCGTGCAACTATGGGTACATCCCGCAAACGCTCGCCGATGATGGTGATCCGGTCGACGTGCTGGTGATCACGCCCTGGGCCCTGACGCCGGGCGTCGTGGTGACGTGCCGCGCGATCGGCGTGTTGATGATGGACGATGAGGCTGGCGGAGATGCCAAGTTGCTGGCCGTTCCAATCGACAAGATCCTGCCGATCTACACCCATTGGCAAAAGCCCGAGGACATCAACCAGATGCGACTCGGCGCGATCCAGCATTTTTTCGAGCACTACAAGGATCTCGAAAAAGGCAAATGGGTCAAGATCAATGGCTGGGAAGGTCCGGAGAAAGCCAGGTCCGAGATCCTCGCCGGCATCGCCGCTCACCGGGCAAGTCGGGAGACTGAGCCTTCGACATAGGTTCCGCTATTTGGCGGACCGCCGATATTGCCCGGCCATTTGCTTGGTCGGTCAATTGCTGGGTGAGTCAATTGCCGGGTCGGTCAATTGTCCCGCCGATCGAACTAAATGCAGTGGCCGGGGTCTGCCTTTGGGGTGTGCCGCAGGCGGTGCACACGATTTGATTTGCAGGTTCTGCGCAACCTCGCACCATTCGAGTGATTCCTTCCGACGACCATGGCCTTAATCGATCTTCGTTCAGTTTTTGTTGCGGCAAGTTTGTGTCTGCTGGGGCCAGTCTGGGCCCAAGGCACGGCAGCCACGCCATCGATACCGCGCGGCTCCGGCATCGAGAAGATCACCTCGGTCGAGGGAATCGATGAATACCGCTTGCCGAACGGCTTGCAGGTCCTGCTGGTTCCGGATGCTTCCAAGCCGACAACCACCGTCAATCTGACCTACCGCGTCGGGTCGCGCCATGAGAGCTACGGTGAAACCGGCATGGCACACCTGCTGGAGCATCTGCTCTTCAAGGGAACGCCAACCCACCGGGAAGTCTGGTCCGAATTCACCAAGCGTGGCCTGGCTGCCAATGGCAGCACCTGGCTCGACCGGACCAACTACACCGCGCAGTTTTCAGCCAACGATGCCAATCTGCGCTGGTACCTGGGCTGGCAGGCCGATGCGATGGTCAACAGCTTCATCGCGCGCAAGGATCTCGACAGCGAAATGACGGTTGTTCGCAACGAAATGGAGCGCGGTGAGAACAGCCCCAGCTCGATCCTGTTCGAGCGCATGTTGTCTTCAATGTACCAGTGGCACAACTATGGCCACAGCACCATCGGCGCACGCAGCGATGTCGAGAACGTCGACATCCCGACCTTGCAGGCGTTTTATCGGCGTTACTACCAGCCCGACAACGCCACTTTGATCATCTCGGGCAAATTCCCGCAGGCCGAGGTGCTGAGCTGGATCCAGGCCTCGTTCGGCAAACTGAAGCGCCCGACCCGCATACTGCCCAAGTTGTACACGCTCGATCCGGTCCAGGACGGCGAACGCGAAGTGACCCTGCGGCGCGTCGGTGGCGTGCCGATGCTGTATGCCGGGTATCACGTTCCGCCTGGCTCACATCCCGATTTCGCCAGCATCGAGGTGCTCGACCTGGTGATGGGCGACACGCCGTCCGGCCGCTTGCACAAGGCGCTGGTCGACAAGCAACTCGCGGCGTCCACATTTGCCTTTGCGGCCGCGCTGGCCGACCCTGGTTTTGCCATCTACGGTGCGCAGTTGGCGCCTGGGCAGCAGTCCGATGCTGCCGAGGCAGTGCTGTTGGAGACGCTGGAATCGGTGGCCAGGCAGCCGATCACGCAGGCCGAACTCGATCGGGCCCGCACCAACTGGATGAACAGTTGGGAGCGTGCCTTCACCGACCCGCAGGTCATTGGCATCTCGCTCAGCGAAACAGTTGCTCAGGGCGATTGGCGGTTGTTTTTCCTGACACGCGACAAGGTTGAGGCACTGCAACTGGCCGATTTGCAGCGGGTTGCAGAGAAGACGTTGCTGCCCGCCAATCGCACGCTTGCCCGTTACGTACCGACCGAGGATCCGCAGCGAGCTGCCATTCCGGCGCGAGTCGATGTCGCGCAGGCCATGCGCGGATTCAAGCCGAAGGCGGCCGCAGACAAGGTGGAGGTCTTCGATGCGTCGCCGGCCATCATCGACAAACGCACCGTGCGGTTCAAGGTTGGCGGAATCGAGGCCGCGGTATTGCCGAAGGGCACGCGAGGCGGCGCGGTGCAGGCAATTCTCACGCTGCGCTTCGGAGATGAAAAAAGCCTGTTCGGCAAAGGCGAGATCGGCGATACGCTGGGTGCGTTGATCGACAAGGGCAGCAGCACGCTGAATCGCCAACAGGTCCAGGATCGACTGAGCGAGCTGAAGACCGACATGGCGATCGGTTCGGGCGACGGGCGGGTTTCGGTGCGGCTGCAGTCGCGGCGGGAAACCTTGCCTGCAGCGATTGGACTGGTTGCGCAGCTGTTGCGGCAGCCGGCCCTGCCGGCCGAGGCGCTCGATGAGATCAAGCGGCAGACGCTGGCAGCGGTCGAAGAGCAGCGCAAGGAGCCCGCTGCGGTGTTGTCGAATGCGCTGGCCCGGTACGGAAACCCTTATCCGCGCGGCGATACGCGCTACGCGCGCACCTTCGACGAAATCGTCGCTGACGTGCAGGCCATCACGCGGGATCAGCTGCGCGATTTTCATGACCGCTTCTACAGCGCACGGGAGGGTCAGTTTGCCGCGGTCGGTGATTTCGACGTGGCTGCGGTTCGCGCAGCCTTGCAAGCTGGTTTCGCCGACTGGACTGGCGGAGCAGCATACACACGCATCCCGCAGCCGCTTGTCCAGCGGCCGCCCGAGCGCATGTTGCTCGAGACGCCCGACAAACAAAACGCGACGATGGGTGTGCAGCTGGGCTTGGCGCTTTCCGACAACGATCCCGACTATGCCGCGCTGATGATGGCCAATCACCTGCTCGGTTCGGGCGGCAGCTCGCGTCTGTGGCGGCGGATTCGAGAGGGCGATGGACTGTCGTACGACGTGCGCAGCGGCATCGGCTGGGGTTCCCTGGAGCCGCATTCCGAATGGAGCGCTAGTGCAATCTTCGCGCCGCAAAACCGGGCCAAGGTCGAGGCTGCGTTCAAGGAAGAATTGGCCCGTGCATTGAAGGACGGCTTCACCGCCGCCGAATTGGCAGAGGGCCAGCGCGGCCTGCTGAGCTACCGCCAACTGGGTCGTGCGCAAGATGGCGGCCTGACGGCTGCCTTGGCGAACAACCTCTACCTTGGCCGCACGTTTGCCAAGTCTGCCGAGGTCGACGCAGCCCTTGCCGCATTGACGCTCGATCAGGTCAACGCGGCATTGCGCAAATACATCAAACCCGACCAGTTCGTCAGTGGTTACGCGGGCGATTTCAAGGCTGGCAAGTAGTCAACTGGATATCGCCTGACCGTCGTCGGTTGACCGGCAGACCTATCTGAACGGGCGTCGGTCGTTCAATTCATCGATGTAGTTGGCGATGCCAGCGCCTTCGCGGGCGAGAAAATCACCGACTGCCTGCGAAAACTGCGGATGGGCCAGCCAGTGCGCCGAGTGGGTTTGCACCGGCATCAGGCCGCGGGCCATCTTGTGCTCACCCTGGGCGCCGCCTTCGAAACGCCGGTATCCGTTGGCGATGCACCAGGCCAATGGTTGGTAGTAGCAGGCATCGAAATGCAGGCACGGAACGGCCTCGATGGCGCCCCAGTAACGCCCGTAGGCGATCCCTTGCTCAGGCTGCAGGGCGATCAGGGAACTCGCGATCCGCTGGCCGCCTCGCCAGGCGGTGAACATCAACCAGTTGTCGGCCATCGAGTCGGCCATGCGGGCAAAGAACTCACGCGTCAGGTAAGGCGTCGAGTGGTGGGCGCGATAGGTCAGGGTGTAGCAGCGGCAGAAGAAATCCCAGTCGTCGACGGCGATGTCATTGCCCGATTGACAGATGAAGTGGATGCCGGCGTCGGCGACGCGGCGACGCTCCTGAGCAATCTTCTTGCGCTTTTCACGCTGCATACCTGCCAGGAACTCTGCGAAATCGGCATAGGCCGGATCCCGGTTCTCCCAGTGAAACTGCACCGTGCTGCGCAGCATCCAGCCGGCACCGCTGGCGTCGGCGGCCAAGTCGCGCTCTTTCGCGTCGATGAACAGCGCATGAACCGACGACAGCTTCGCATCGGCGGCGAGATGGTTCATGGCCTGCAGCAAAACCTTTCGCAGCGTGTCGTCGCGTGCCAGAAGGCGGCTGCCCGGAACCGGTGTGAACGGCACCGCATTGAGCAGCTTCGGGTAATAGTTCAGGCCATGGCGCTGGTAGGCGTCGGCCCAGGCCCAGTCGAATACATACTCGCCGTACGAGTGGTATTTCAGATAGGCGGGGCAGGCTGCAACCAGTTCGCCGTGCTCCTCGATCGTCAGGAATTGCGGCAGCCAGCCGGTGCGCTCGGTCGCGCAGTCGGCCGCATGCAGGGCCGACAGGTATTCGTGTTGCATGAACGGCGTTGGCGTCGATTGCTGCGACAGCAACCGGTTCCACGCTGCGCCATCGATGCGGCAGGGATCATCATGGACACGGATGACATAATCTTTCGACATCGTTGTTGGCTTTATATGTCTTCGAATCCATCGGTCGGGATCGCAATCACACAGATCGAGGCCGGCTGCGCCGATCGGCACGACAAGATCAATGCGCTGCTGCCATTGTCAGGGGATCTGCATGGCCGCAGCAGGCGCGGCGCAATCACCCCTGGATTGCGCCTGTCGCCTCGACGGGAGGCCCTGGCTTGAGCGACCAACCGGCATTCCTCAACCTGCACAACCACGATTTCGCGCGGGTGGCGGTCGGCGTGCCGCGTTGTCGCGTGGCGGATCCGGTATTCAACGCCGGCCAGACCATCGAGTTGCTGGAGCAGGCCGCAGCTGAGGGTGCCAGCCTGGTCGTGTTTCCCGAACTGGGCATCTGTGCATACACCTGTGACGATCTGCTGCACCAGCGCAGTCTGCTCGATGCGTGCCTGTCGAGCCTGGCATCGATCGTTAAGGCATCGCGAGCGGTTGCCTGTGTCGCCATCGTCGGTCTGCCGCTTCGCGTCGATCACCGCTTGTTCAACTGTGCTGCGGTGCTGCACCGTGGGCGGATCCTCGGTGTCGTGCCGAAGTCGTATTTGCCGAACTATGGCGAGTTCTACGAGGCACGCCAGTTCAATGCGGCCGACGAGGCCTTGTCGACCGAGATCGAACTGTTCGGACAGCAGGTTCCTTTCGGTTCGAAGCTGATCTTCTCCGCGTCGGACATGCCGTTCTTCAGCATGCATGTCGAGGTGTGCGAGGACGTCTGGGTACCGATTCCCCCGTCGAGCTTTGCCGCGCTGGCCGGTGCCACCGTGCTGGTCAACTTGTCGGCATCCAACATCACCGTTGGCAAGTCGGGCTATCGGCATCAGCTGGTCAGCCAGCAATCGGCCCGTTGCCTTGCCGCTTATGTGTACGCATCCGCCGGCGCCGGCGAATCGAGCACCGACATGGCCTGGGACGGCCAGGCGCTCATCTACGAAAACGGCGAGTTGCTGGCCGAGTCGAAGCGCTTTTCAGATCAGTCGCACCTGACCACCGGCGATGTCGATCTGGAGCGGGTGTCTCGAGAGCGCATGCGCCAAAACAGTTTCGGCCAGTCGGTGCGCCGGCACGCTGACGAACTGAAGGATTTCAGAACCATCCGATTCAAGTTGGATCCGCAACGTGACCAGCCGCTGGCGCTGCGCCGAGTTTTCGAACGCTTTCCCTATGTGCCGGCAGACAACAGCCGTCGCGACGAGCGCTGCGAAGAGGTCTACAATATCCAGGTTCAGGCGCTGGTCCAGCGCCTGGCCTCGAGCGGAATCTCCAAGCTCGTGATCGGCGTGTCGGGTGGGCTGGACTCGACCCATGCCTTGCTGGTCTGTGCCAAGGCACTGGACCGGATGGGCCTGCCACGCTCGAACATCCTGGGCTACACGATGCCAGGTTTCGCAACCAGTGCGCGCACGCTCGACCAGGCTCGGCGCCTGATGACTGCTGTCGGTTGCAGCGCGAGCGAGATCGACATCCGGCCGAGCTGCCTGCAGATGTTCAAGGATCTGGGTCATCCGTTCTCCGAAGGCAGCCCGCAGTACGACATCACGTTTGAAAACGTACAGGCCGGCGAGCGCACCAGTCACCTGTTCCGGCTGGCCAATCACCATGGGGGAATGGTCGTCGGCACCGGAGACCTGAGCGAGCTCGCGCTCGGCTGGTGTACCTACGGCGTGGGCGACCACATGTCGCACTACAACGTCAATGCCAGCGTGCCCAAAACGCTGATCCGCCACCTGGTGCGGTGGGTCTCCGAAACCGGCCAGATCGGTGACCAAGGCCGCGACGTCCTGATGGACATCCTGGACACCGAAATCAGCCCGGAACTGGTCCCGAGCTCGTCAGCCGATCAGCCGGGCCAGAGCACCGAAGCCGTCATCGGGGCCTACGAGTTGCAGGATTTCAACCTCTACTACACGATCCGGTTCGGATTTGCGCCCACCAAGCTGGCATTTCTGGCACTCAGTGCCTGGGGCGATCGCGAGGTCGGACGCTGGCCCGATGAGCGCCATGTCGCGCGCAATGAATATTCGCTGGCCATGATCAAGCGCACCTTGCGGATCTTCGTCAGCCGCTTTTTCAAAGGCAGTCAGTTCAAGCGCAGCTGCGTCCCGAACGCACCGAAGGTCGGCAGCGGCGGCTCGTTGTCGCCGCGCGGAGACTGGCGCGCCCCGAGCGACTCGGAATCGGTCGTCTGGCTCGCCGATCTGGAGCGGATCCCCGACAACCTCGACGCCTGATGGCCGCTGTCCGACAGCCCTGCTTGCTCTGCTGCATTTCGAGCTTGCCTTAAACTGGCGTTTGTCCGGCTTCAGGAGTTCGCCATGAAAATGATCACTGCGATCGTCAAACCTTTCAAGCTGGAGGAGGTGCGTGAAGCCCTCGCCGAAGTTGGTGTCACCGGCTTGACCGTTGTCGAAGTCAAGGGCTTCGGACGGCAGAAGGGTCACACCGAGCTATACCGTGGCGCCGAGTACGTCGTCGACTTCCTGCCGAAAGTGAAGGTCGAGGTCGTCGTCAAGGACAGCGATGTCGAGCGCTGCATCGAGGCCATCGTGCGCGCCGCCAAGACCGGCAAGATCGGTGATGGCAAAATCTTCGTCACCAACATCGAGCAGGTGGTGCGCATCCGCACCGGCGAAACCAACGAAAACGCGGTCTGATAGTCCGGCGGTGAGCGCTGCCCGCTACCGCTACGTCTTTGCACGTCAGATGCGCCGGTAGTCGTCGGGGGCATCCGCTTTGGCGGCAAGTATGTGCAGCTTGGTCAACAGCGCCCCTGGCTCCTTGGCAACTTGCAGCAGGTGGCGCTGTTCGGCATCCATGAATCCGCTGCCTTGTGCATGGTCGAGGAAGCCGATCAGCTGATCGTAGTAGCCCGCGACGTTCAACAGCCCGACCGGCTTGTCGTGGTAGCTCAATTGCCGCCAGGTCCACACCTCGAACATTTCCTCGAGGGTGCCGATCCCGCCAGGCAGAGCCACAAAGGTGTCGGCTGCTTCCGCCATCGCGTGTTTGCGCTGGTGCATCGTCGACACCACCCGCAGCTCGGTCAATCCTTC
>JBBRID010000103.1:0-10193 GCA_038221635.1 Burkholderiales bacterium | reverse complement strand
ACCTTCTCCACTCCCTTGGTCGGAATGGTGCGCGTGACCAGCGACGACGGCGCACAGGGCTGGGGCCAGGTGTCGACCTACCACGCCGACACCAGTGCGCTGATCCTGCATCGGCAGGTGGCGCCCTGGGTGCTGGGTCGCGACGCGCTCGACATCGACGCGATGGTCGACCGGGTCTGCGAAATGGAGCACAAGTTTCCCGGCTCGCACCTGTACCGCGCGATCGGTGGCATCGACACCGCGTTATGGGATCTGCGCGGGCGCCTGGAAGGCAAGCCGGTGTGTGCCCTGCTCGGCGGCACGCCAGGGCCGTTGCGGGCTTATGCCTCGTCGATGAAGCGCGACATCACGCCCGAGCGAGAGGCCGCCCGGTTCATCGACTTGCGCGAGCGTTTCGGCTTCGACGCCTTCAAGTTCCGCGTCGGCGCCGAATACGGTCACGACAAGGACGAGTGGCCCGGCCGCACCGAGGCCATCGTGCCCGCCATCCGGCAGGCGCTGGGACCGGACGCCACGCTGCTCGTCGACGCCAACAGCTGTTACTCAGCGGGCCGGGCGATCGAGGTCGGGCGGCTGCTCGAGGCACACGGCGTATGCCACTTCGAGGAGCCCTGCCCTTACTGGGAACTCGAGCAGACGAAGCAGGTGCGCGACGCCCTTTCGCTGGACGTGACCGGCGGCGAGCAAGACAACTACCTGCCGATGTGGCGACACCTGATCGAGATGGGTGCAGTCGACGTGGTGCAGCCCGACATCTGTTATCTGGGAGGAATGGCACGCACTCTGCGCGTGGTGAAAATGGCTCAGGCAGCCGGCCTGCCCGTGACGCCGCACAGCGCCAATCTGTCGCTCGTCACGCTGTTCACGATGCATTTGCTGCGTGCCATTCCGAATGCCGGGCCGTATCTCGAATTCTCGATCGAGGGCGCCGACTACTATCCCTGGCAGGATGGCTTGTATGTCGAATCGCCGTATGGTGTGCGCAACGGCCAGGTCGAGGTCACCGACGCGCCTGGCTGGGGCGTTGAAATTGCCCCCGATTGGCTGGCACAAGCGGATCACCAGGTGAGCGAATGGCAATGAGCCCCACGCTGCGGATGTTGGCCGACCGGGCGTTGGCCGATGGCAAGCTCGACGAGCTGCCGCAACAGCATTTCATTGACGGGTGCTGGACGCCTGCCATCCATGGCGGCGTGATGGCAAGCGAAGATCCGGGCAGCGGCCGCCCGTTCACCGAATTTGCCGCCGGCGACGCGGACGACGTCGATTGCGCGGTGCGCGCCGCACGGGCCGCACTGACAGGCCCGTGGCGCGACATGTTGCCGGCGCAACGAGGTCGTGTGTTGCAACGCACCGCCGAACTGATCCGTGCCGAATCCGAGCGGCTTGCTGTGGTGGAATGCCTGGACAGTGGCAAGCGCCTGCGCGAAGCGCTCGGCGACGTGTTGGGCGCAGCGCGCTGCTTCGAGTATTACGCCGGTGCCTGCGACAAGATACATGGCGAGACCATCCCGCTGGGCCCGGACTACCTGGCCTACACGCTGAACGAGCCGATCGGTGTGGCGGCCCAGATCGTGCCGTGGAACTACCCCATTTCCACCGCGGCGCGTGGCCTGGCGCCTGCACTGGCCGCAGGGTGTGCGGTTGTTCTGAAACCAGCGGAACAGACCCCGTTGACTGCCCTGCTGCTGGCCGAACTGCTGCACCGTGCCGGCGCACCGGCGGGCGTGTGCAACGTCGTGACGGGCACCGGTGTTGCGGTCGGTGCGCCGCTGGCGGCGCACCCCGGCATCGACCACATCACCTTTACCGGCTCGGTGGCCAGCGGGCAGGCGGTGATGCGCGGCGCGGCAGAACATGTCACCCGCCTGGTGCTCGAGCTGGGCGGCAAATCGCCGATGGTGGTGCTCGAGGATTGCGATCTCGACGCGGCGGTGGAAAGCGCATTCGGCGCGATCTTCGAGAATGCCGGCCAGATCTGCTCGGCCGGCTCGCGGCTGGTGATCGCACGCGGCATTCACGATGTTTTCGTCGACCGCCTGGCGGCGAAGGCCAATGCAATGAGCCTGGCTCACGGCCTGCGCGACACCGGCATGGGGCCGCTGGTCTCGAGCGCGCAGCAGCAACGCGTCGACGGCTTTGTTCAGCGCGCACGCCAGCGCGGCGCCGAGGTGCGCAGCGGTGGCGCCTGCGCCAGCGATCCGCTCAGCGGCACGGGCTGGTTCTATCAGCCGACGATCCTGGATCGGTTGCCGCCCGACGACGAATGTGTGCAGCAGGAGATCTTCGGTCCGGTGCTGGCGGTTCAGATCTTCGAAGATCTCGACGAGGCGCTGGCACTGGCCAATGGCACGCCGTTCGCGCTGGTTGCCGGCATCTTCAGCCTCGATTTCAGCGCCGCCCACCGGCTGGCGCGAGGCATCGACGCCGGGCAGATCTACCTTAACGAATATTTCGCCGGCGGCATCGAAGTACCGTTCGGCGGCAACCGGCGCTCAGGCTTCGGACGCGAGAAGGGCTTGCAAGCGGTGCTCGGCTATTGCAAGCTGAAAAGCGTCGCGGCCCGAATCTGACGCAGTCGGTGCGGCGCTCGCCGCAATCCCACGCTGACAAACGAACGCCTGGACTACCAGCAAGCCTCAGCCTGAAAAACGTTGCGGCGCAAAGGCGGCCAGATCTACACCGGTCTGCTCGCCGCTCATCAGAGCCGCGACGAGGTGCCCGGTGTGTGGCGCGCCGGTCAGTCCCAGGTGGCCATGGCCGGCGGCGATGTAAACCCGCGCGTGTCCCGGCAAGGGGCCGATGGCGGGCAGGCTGTCAGGCAGGCCGGGCCGAGGCCCCATCCAGCGGCTGCTCTGCCCCAATCGGGCATTCGGAAACATGCGCCGGGCGTGGCGATGCAGAACGTCCGAGCGGCGCCACGATGGTGCATCGTCGGCGAGGCCGATCTCCTCGGTGCCGGCAATTCGCAGCCCCGGCTCCATCGACGTCACCGCAAAATGCGCGCCGACATCGCTGACCACATGGTTCAGCCGAAAGCCCGGGTCTGCAAAAGTGAGGTGGTAGCCGCGCTCGGCAATCATCGGCAGATCGAGCCCGAGCGGCAGCACCAGCTTGCGAGACCATGCACCGGCGGCCACCACCACCGCGTCAGCCACCTGCGTGCCAGCCTCGGTTGACACGCTGACCGCCGATGCCGACGACTGCAACGCACGGACTTCGCCTGCGAGCAACTCGCCGCCCATTCGTCTGAAGAGTGTCGCGTACGCTTGTGTCAGCCGCAGCGGATTGACGGTGTGGCCCATCGGGCCCATGCGCACGCCACGCGTGTAGTCGGCTGACAGCTCGGGTTCGGCATCACGCAATGCAGCGCCCTCCAGCACTTCGATCTGCGCGCCATGTTCGCGCCGCAGTGCCCAGGCAAGGCCATTGACGAGATCGATGCCGGCCGGGTCGCGATGCACGTAGAGGCCCGGCGCCGCAAACACGAGTTCGGTCACGCCAGCCTCTTGGGCCAAGGCCTGATGGCGCTCCAGCGTGCTGCCGTAGAGCGCCTTCATTGCCACCGAGTTGCACCGCACCCGCGGCAAGGTCGCAGCGCTGCGCGCACGCAACAGCCACGACCACGTGTGCGGCAGCGACCGCCAGCGCAACACCAGTGGTCCATCAGGGTCGATCAACATGTGCGGCAGCTGGCGCAGCAAACCCGGCAGCGCGACCGGAACAACGCCCTGCGCGGCAAGGATGCCGGCATTGCCATACGAGCAACCATGGCCTGGCTCCAGCCGGTCGATGATCGTCACCATCCATCCGCGCCGGCGCAGCTCGATGCCGGTGCAGATGCCGACGATGCCGGCGCCAACGACGATGGCCTTCCGATTGTTGTCCATCGAAGCGTGCTCGAGCGAGGGTCAGGGCCGTGATCCTAGGCGATCAGTGCACCAACGTGCAGAGGAAAGTCCCGGATAAAAGCGGTCTGCCGGCGAGTTCAGAATGGCTCTGTTGCGGGGACCGCTTCGTACCCACACTGGTCGTCGCTTCTCTTGCGCTTCGGCGACCACGCGTTTTGCTCACCACTTGGAGACAACGACATGTTGATCCCTGCCATTCCCCGCACCCGTCTTGCCGCTGCTGCTGTGGCCACCGCAGCGATGCTGGCCGCAGCCGCCCTGCAAGCCCAGGAAATCACGGTCGTGTCGTTCGGCGGCTCGTATCAGGAGGGCCAGAGCAAGGCCTTGTTCCAACCCGCCGCCAAGGCGATGAAGATCACGGTCAAGGAAGAAACCTACTCCGGCATCAGCGACCTGCGCCTGAAGGTCAAGGCTGGTGCAGTGACCTGGGACGTCGTCGCCAGCGGCTCAGGCAGCGCGGCGCGAGCCGGCGCCGAGGGCATTCTCGAAAAGCTCGACTACAAGGTGATCGACGTTTCAGATTTCGCGCCGGGCCTGGCGAACGAATATTGCGTCGGCGGCGATGTCTTCTCGACCGTGCTCGCGTGGAATACCAAGACCTATGGCGACAAGGGTCCACAGAGCTGGGCCGATTTCTGGGACGTGAAGAAGTTTCCCGGCAAGCGCTCATACCGCAAGACCGTTGCCGGGGCACTGGAGCCGGCGTTGATGGCCGACGGTGTGCCTGCCAACAAGGTCTACGAGGTGCTATCCGCCCCTGGCGGCATCGAACGAGCAATCAAGAAGATCAAGGAGCTTAAGCCGCACATCGCGGTGTGGTGGGCATCCGGTGCACAACACGCGCAGCTGATGAAGGACGGCGAAGTCGACATGATCACCGGTTGGAACGGCCGCTTCGACGTAGCGGCGAAAGACGGCGCCAAGGTCGCGTACACCTTCAATCAGGCCCTGCTCGATTACGACTGCTACGCCATCCCGAAGGGGGCACCGAACAAGGACCTGGCGATGAAGTTCCTGGCCGAAATCAGCAAGCCGTCCTACCAGGCCGAATTCACCAAGTACATCACCTACGGTCCGACCAACAAGAAGGCCTACGACCTCGGCATCATCGAGCCGGCCTACGCCAAGCGGCTGCCCTCGCACCCGGAGAACGCGGCCAAGCAGTTGCCGATCAATCTTGATTGGTACACCAAGTTCGAGGCCACGGCCGCAGCCGCGTACCAGAACATGCAGACCGAATAAGCAGCCAGCGATGCAGCGCGAGGCCGTTCCGATCGCAGCGCTCGGCCTGCGCAAATCTTATGGGGCGGTTTCGGTGCTTGCCGATGTCGACCTGAACGTCAAGGCCGGTGAATTCCTGACCCTGCTGGGTCCGTCGGGCTCGGGCAAAACCACCTTGCTGATGGTGCTGGCCGGCTTCATACGGCCGGACCAGGGCAGCCTGAAATTCGGCGACGACGAAGTTATCCGGCTGGCGCCGCACAAGCGCGATATCGGCATGGTGTTCCAGAATTACGCACTGTTTCCGCACATGGATGTGGCAGCGAACATCGCCTATCCGCTGAAGCTTCGCGGCGTGAAGGGTGCCGAGCTGCCGCGCCGTGTCGACGCTGCGCTGCAAACGGTTCAGCTCGAGGGCTACGGCAAGCGGCGCATCGACGAACTGTCGGGCGGCCAGCGCCAGCGCGTGGCCCTGGCGCGCGCCATCGTCTTCGAGCCGCGCATCGTGTTGATGGACGAACCGCTGTCGGCGCTCGACAAGCAGCTGCGCGAGCGCATGCAGATCGAGTTGCGCCGTCTGCACGACCAACTCGGCACGACGACGATTTATGTCACGCACGACCAGCGCGAGGCCTTGACGATGTCCGACCGCATAGCGGTGATCAACGGCGGGCGAATCATGCAACTCGATGCACCGCGCACACTGTACGAGCGTCCGGTGAACAGGTTCGTCGCGGAGTTCATCGGCGAATCCACGTTGCTGAAAGCGACGGTGACCGGTGCAACGTGCCAGTGTGCCGGTCAGCAGTTGCGGCTGCCACAGCAGGCCGATTCAAAAGACGGCGCCGGCTTGCTGATGCTGCGGCCCGAGCGTTTGCAGGTCATCGGCGCTGAAACGGCGCCGGCTGCCGGCATGAACCACCTGGACGGCCGCGTCACCGATCGCATCTACCAAGGCGACAGCTTTCTGCTGCAAGCGCGCCTTGCCGACGGCAGCGACATCTCCGCGCGCGGCATCGCCGGCGCAGCCGCCTTGGCTGCTTTGCCAGCCGCAGGCGAACCGGTGCGGCTGGTTTTCCGCATCGAAGACACGGTGCTGCTGGCCGACGAGGGCGCATAAAGTGAATTTCTCCGCCGCATCGCCCGACCTGCAGGCACGCGCACTGCGCCGCGACGAACGCCGCGAGCGCCTGGTGCTGCTGGGGCTCAGTTGTCCAGCCGTGTTGCTGGTGACGGTCACAATGATTCTTCCGGTGGCATGGCTGTTCGGGCTTTCGTTCCTCGGTGACGATGGCCAGCTCACGCTCGACCACTATCGGCGCATGCTCGAGCAGCCGTCGTACGGCCGAACGTTCCTGACGACCTTCAAGGTCAGCCTGCTGACCACCGCAATCTGCATCGCAGCCGGTTATCCGCTGGCGTATGTGATGTCGCAACTGCCACAGCGCATCGCCAACCTGTGTTTGATCGCGGTGCTGTTGCCGTTCTGGACCTCGGTGCTGGTGCGCACCTACGCCTGGCTCGTGTTGCTGCAACGGCGTGGCTTGATCAACGACTGGGGCATGCAACTCGGCCTCTGGGACCAGCCGCTGGCGCTGGTTCACAACCTGACCGGCACGCTGGTCGGCATGGTGCACATCATGCTGCCCTTCCTGGTGTTGCCGCTGTTGGGCGCGATGCGCGCAATCGATGCCAACTACCTGAACGCAGCCGCCAGCATGGGCGCCAGCCCGGCCCAGGCCTTTCGCGGCGTGTTCCTGCCGCTGTCGCTGCCGGGCCTGGCGGCAGGCACGATGATCGTCTTCATTCTGTGCCTGGGCTTTTATGTCACGCCGGCCGTCCTGGGTGGCGGCAAGGTGACGATGGTTTCGAACCAGATCGCCGCCGACATCGAGTTGTTCTTCAACTGGGGGGCGGCCAGTGCGCTGGGTGTCGTGCTGCTGGTGCTGACACTGGCACTGTTGTGGATCGCGACACGTTTGCTGGGACCGAATCGCTTGCTCGGAGGCTCGCATTGACCACACGCTGGCTCGATCAAGCCGCATCGGCAACGCAGGTGACGCACCGCCAGCGGCTGTGGTTGTATGGGGTGGCGGCGCTGGTGATGGCCTTCCTGGTCGTGCCGACCTTGATCGTGATTCCGATGTCTTTTTCTGACTCGCAATACCTCGAGTTTCCGCCGCGCGAGTGGTCGCTACGCTGGTACCGGAACTACCTCGGCTCACCGAGCTGGATGCAGGCCACCGCCACGTCGTTTGCCGCTGGTGCTTTGACCACGTTGGTGGCCACGCCGGTCGGCACGCTGGCGGCCTATGGTCTGTTCGTCTCGCAGATGCGCGTTGCACGCCTCATCCATACCCTGATGCTGACACCGATCATCGTGCCGGTGATCCTGATCGGCATCGGCGTGTTTTATGTCTACGTGCAGATCAAGTTGGTGAACTCCTTGCTCGGCATCGTGCTGGCGCACAGCATGCTGGCGATCCCGCTGGTCATCCTGGTCGTGACCTCTGCATTGAAGAGCTACGACATGAATCAGGAGATGGTGGCGCGCAGTCTGGGCGCCTCTCGCGCTCGGGCCTTCATCGGCGTGACGCTGCCGCAGATCCGCTTTTCGCTCGTCACCGCAGCGTTGTTGTCTTTCCTGACATCGTTCGACGAGGTGATCATGGCGCTGTTCATCGCCGGTGGATCCAACTCCACGCTGACCCGCAGCATGTTCAATGCGCTGCGCGACCAGATCGACCCGACGATTGCCGCCATCTCGACCCTGATGATCGTCGTCACCACGGTGCTGTTGGTGCTGGCTCAGTCATTTGGCAAGGCCGGGCCGCGCTGAGCGCGCGCTGGAGCTTCAGGCCAACCGCTGCGCGCCACGGTGCGGCCGGATTCACCCGAGGTCTGACGTCACCAGCCCGATTGCGCAAGAATGCGCATGACTCCGGGCACCGGGGAAAACTAGCGAAAGTTCGGCGCGTTTTGCGCGTCACAAAGGGAATGGCATGGCTACGAAGGACAGCGTCAGCGGTAAACAGCATCCGGCGATCCGGGACATCAAGTCGTCTGGCGCGTCGAAGGTCAAGGTCGCGGTGAGCGACATCGACGGCGTACTGCGCGGCAAATACCTGCACATCGACAAGTTTCTCGGTGTGGCCGAACCATACCCCGCAGGCGGGTTCGGCTTCTGCGACGTGGTCCTTGGCTGGGACATGACGGATGCGCCTTACGACAACACCACCGCCACCGGTTGGCAGCACGGTTTTCCGGATGCCTTGGCCCGACTCGACCTCGATACCGCGCGCACCATCCCGTGGGACGCCAACACGCCTTTTTTCCTCGGTGAATTCGTCAATGCCGACGGCACGCCGCATGCGCAATGCCCACGCCAGACGCTGAAGCGGGTACTCAAGCGTGCCGAGAAAATGGGGTTTTCGGTGATGGCGGGCATGGAGTTCGAGTGGTTCAACTTCCTTGAGACGCCCCAGAGCTGGGCTGCGAAGAAAGGTGTCGCGCCGCAAACGCTGACGCCGGGCATGTTCGGCTATTCGTTGCTGCGCATGAACCAGCACCGCGACTTCCTGAATGCCCTGATGGACCAGATGCTGGCGTTCAGGGTGCCGATCGAAGGGCTGCACACCGAAACCGGGCCTGGCGTGTACGAGGCCGCGATCGGTTTCTCCGAGGCGCTGGAGCAAGCCGACCGCGCCATCCTGTTCAAGACCGGCGCCAAGGAGCTCGGCGCGGCTTTCGGAATCATGCCCAGCTTCATGGCCAAGCCGCACCAGACCATGCCGGGCTGCAGCGGCCATATCCACCAGAGCCTGTCGGATGGCAAGCGCAACCTGTTCTTCGATGCCAAGGCCCCGCGCAAGATGAGCAAGCTGTTCGAGAGTTATGTCGCCGGACAGGTCGCCTGCATGATGGATTTTGCGCCCATGATCTGGCCCACGATAAACAGCTACAAGCGCCTGGTGGACGGCTTCTGGGCGCCCGTCAAGCCAACCTGGGGCATCGACAACCGCACTGCAAGTTTTCGCGTCATCGCCGGCAGCGCCAAGGCCACGCGGCTCGAAACCCGCTGCCCGGGTGCGGACGTGAACCCCTACCTCGCCATGGCCGCGGTGATCGCTGCGGGGCTGGACGGTGTCGAGAAAGGCCTGAAACTGACCGCGCCCCCCATCACCGGCACCAATGGTGGCGCCGAAAACATTCCGCGCGCGCCGCGCACGCTCATCGAAACCACGCGCATCTTCGAGAAATCAGAAATCGCGCGCGACTGGCTCGGCGACGGCTTCGTAGACCACTTTGCCGCCACCCGCGATTGGGAATGGCGCCAGTGGCTGGACGGCGTTACCGACTGGGAAATGAAACGTTACTTCGAGATCATATGAACGCCCCCCGTCTGTCCGGTCGCACTTCGTGTCGACCGTCCGAACCCCCCACTGGGGGTCGCCCCGACGGCCTGGCAAAGCCAGTTCCGTGGGGCCTGAACGGGCGCCAGCGGCGCACGGCTCTTAGGCCCGTCCAAGCCTGTGCAGACAGATTTGGAGCTGCAGGCCTCACCCTGGGGGCCCGGACTGGCCTGCTTCGCGGCCGCCCGACCTGTGGGCGGTCCGCAGTGCGCAGCACTACGTAAAACTGGGACACCTATGACCATCACTTCCTTCTCCTTCCCCACCCCCATCAAATTCGGCGCCGGCGCGCGCAAGCTGGTGGCCGCCCATCTGCTGGAGCAGGGCTGCAAGCGGCCCCTGATCGTGACCGACAAGGCATTGGGCGCGTTGCCCGTGCTGGCCGAATTCAAGACGCATCTGGCGGGCCTGGACGTGGCGGTGTACTCCGGCGTATTCGGTAACCCCACCTGCAGCCAGGTCATGGATGGCGCGGTCGCCTTTGCGGCGCATCATGCCGACTGCGTGATCGGTTTCGGCGGTGGCGCTGCGCTGGATGTGGCAAAGATAGTGGGCCTGGCGGCCACGCATGAAGGCGACATCCTCGAATACGTCTGGGACCATCCTCATGTGCGGCCTATCGTCAACGAGCTGCCTTATTTCGTCGCCT
>JBBRID010000102.1:0-10206 GCA_038221635.1 Burkholderiales bacterium | reverse complement strand
TGCAGCCCCATAGCCCAGCTATGGGGCAAAAAGACGGTGAGAAATGGACCGCTGCGGTTGATTCGCAGCCGACGCTCCCCAAGCCCGACAGGACCCTAGCTTTCCGCACTTTTATGGATACCCATTTTCTTCAGAGTTTCGTCATGGTCATCGACTGCGGTTCGATGGCGGAAGCCGCGCGTCGACTGGACCTGACACCGGCCGCGGTGGCAGCGCGCGTCAAGTCGCTCGAAGAGGGCATGGGTACGGCGCTGGTGCGGCGGGCCGGTCGCACCGTCAAGGCCACCGAAGCCGGCATGAAGGTGTTGCCCCATGCGCGCGGCGTGCTGCGGGATGTGCGAGATCTGCATGCCATTGCCAACGACGACGCGCCGCTGGGGGAGTTGCGGCTGGGCGTATCGACGTCGTCACTGACGGGACTGTTGCCACCGATCCTTCGCCTGCTCTACGAACGTCACCCCCGACTGGCGGTGTTCATCGAGCCGGGCTCGTCGAGTCATTTGTATCACCAGGTCACGACCGGAGCACTCGATGCCGCGGTCATCGTGCAACCCCAGTTCGTGTTGCCCAAACCCTGTGAATGGCGAGTCCTGGTCGAGGAGCCGCTGTGCCTGCTCGTTCCGGCCGCCATGGCCAACCGCGATCCAATCGAATTGCTGACCAGCGAACCCTTCATACGATATGACCGTGCGATGTGGGGCGGTCGGCTGGCAGATGGCTATTTGCGCAGATTGCAGATCAGACCGCGTGAACGGATCGAAATCGACGCATTGAATGCGATCGCTGCGTTCGTCCACCAGGGTCTGGGCGTATCCCTCGTTCCCGATTGGACACCACCCTGGCCGGAGGGCTTGCAGGTGGCTCGCATCGCATTGCCACCGCCCGTGCCGATTCGCCGCATGGGCATTGTCTGGACAACCCAGGGGCCGCGCGCTGCGCTGTCTCGCACCTTGCTCGACCTGGCAGAGACCGTGTGGGCAACCAAAGGCTAATTTCCTGACCAAGTTTCTGGCGCTCGGTTGTCGATAATTTTATCTTTCATACGATCGAATCTTGTTGTCTAACCGTCTAGGATGGATCGGGATCCAAAACAATCCAAGGAGACACAGACGATGAAATTGAACCGATCGGCAGTCGCGTTTTTGATGAGCGCCGGATTCGCCCTTCTCGTTACTGCGCAGACCGCACAGGCGCAAAAATACAGTGCCGGCACTGACGTGATCGTGGTGCAGGGTTTTCAGGCAGGTGGGGGCAGCGATGCCCTGGCCCAGATGGTCCAACCCTATCTGGCCAAGGAGTTGGGGGTCAACTTCATCAACCGCTATCAGCCCGGTGCAACCGGTGCGATTGCCTGGACCGGTCTGGCCAGACAAACAGCGGCGGACGGCAAGACGGTGTCCATCACCAATACGCCGATGCTGATGACGAACTACATCATGAACCCGACGATGCAGTATTCGATCGAGGACCTGACGCCGCTGGCAAACGTGGTGACTGATCCTGGCGTCATCGTCGTTGGGAAGGACAGCAAATTCAAGACGATCCAGGAGTTTCTCGATGCGGTTCGCGCAGCACCCGGGAAAATCACGATCGGTAACTCAGGCGTCGGCGGCGACGACTTCTTCTCGGTCATCATGATCGAGAAAGCAACCGGTCTGAAACTTCAGCAAGTGCCGTTCGCCGGTGACGGCCCATCATGGGCTGCGGCGCTGGGCGGCAAGATCGACGCCAGTGCCAACAACCTGGGGATCACTTATCCGCAGGTCAAAGCCGGCAATCTGCGAGCGCTTGCCGTCTTCACCGACAACCGCGTGCCTGAACTGCCTGACGTGCCGACCATGAAGGAGCTGGGCATCAACGTGGTCGCGGGATCCTCGCGCGGCTACAGCGCGCCCAAGGGCATACCGGTAGCAGCGCAGAAGGAGTTCATCGCGGCCATGGACAGGGTCATTGCCAACCCCGACTTCAAGCGTGACGCCGCCGCGCGCGCCATGGTCATCGACTACAAGTCCGGCGCCGAATACGTCAAATTCCTGAAGGATCAGGAAGTCGTCTTCAAACAGATCTGGCTGGAGGTCAAGGACCAGGTTTCAAAGAAATAAAGGCGACGCTGAATAAAGTCCCCGCGAGTGAGCGCGCCTTGGTTCTGGATGGGCTGCAAGGCGCAAACCACAGCCATAGCCGCAGCTATGGCGAGGATTTGCAACGCCGCGGACCGCCAAAAGCAAGGATGCGATCGCCGCTAGGGACTTGTTCAGCGTTGCCTAAAGTCCTGTCCAGGCGCTGCGGACCCGTCCGTCAGAAGTTGGGTCGGGCGCCTTCAATCCGTCAATGCATGACAGGAAGCCTCGCGTGAACAGCACCATCGCCCTCGGCATCGCATCGATTGCGCTTGCTATCCTTTTCCGCACCCAGACCGATGTTTATCCAGCAGTCGCGCAGCGACTGCCACTGCTTCTGATATGGATCGTCGGTGGCATGGCGGTATTGATGATTGCCGAAGATTTTTTCAGACGCCATCAGGCACGTCGCCTACCGGCAGCGCAGCTCGGCACCGAAGACGTGGCACCGGCGCGTATCAACTGGAAGGCGTTGTGCGGATTCGGCCTGGCCATCATCGCCTACGTCGCGCTGATTCCCGTTGTCGGCTACCTCGTTACGACGACGACCTTCATTGCCGGTTCATTGATCGTGAGCCGGATCATGTCGCCGATCAAGGCATTGACGATCGGCATCCTGCTCACGGCCGGTGTCTGGGCCCTCTTCGTCTGGGCGCTGAAGCTGCCGGTGCCCGTCCTGCCATTTTTGAACTGACGCACCAAAGCCGCTGGTCATGGAAACATCGTTTGTCACCACCGGTCTGTTGAACGCGCTCAGCCCGCTCAACATGCTGGCTATCGTTGCCGGCACGGCGATCGGCATCATGGTTGGCGCCCTGCCGGGCTTGTCGGCCACCATGGCCTTGGCGCTGCTGCTGCCACTGACTTTTTCCATGCCCGCTGACACCGGTCTGTGCATGATGGCGGCGCTGTATCTGGCCGCCATGTATGGCGGCTCGATCTCGGCCATCATCTTGCGCACACCGGGCACACCGGCAGCCGCCGCCACCGTGATGGACGGCTTTCCGATGGGTGCGCGTGGCGAGGCCGGTCGCGCACTGGGCATCTCGCTTTCGGCGTCACTGGTTGGCGGCCTGGTGAGCGGGGTTGCGCTGCTGACCGCGGCACCCTTCCTCGGCAAACTGGTATTGCTGTTCGGCCCGGTCGAGCTGTTTGCGATTGCCGTTTTGGGAATCACGATGATCGGCACGCTCAGCAAGGGCTCATCGATCAAGGGGCTCTTGTCCGGCGCGATCGGCCTACTGCTTGCCATGGTCGGGATGGATTCGACAACCGGAACGGCGCGTTTCACCGCCAACAACATCAACCTCTTCTCCGGTATTCCCTTCACGGTTGCCTTGATCGGACTGTTCTCCATCCCACAAGCCATTGCACTGGCTGAACAGTCCTCTTCAGGCAAGCAGGTGTCGAATCAGATCAGCGACCGCATCCTGCCGCGCCTGCGCGAATTCGTCGGCATGCTGCCCAACATCCTTCGCTCGTCGGGGATTGGCATCATCACCGGCGTGATCCCGGGCACCGGAGGCGATACCGCGAGCTGGTTCGCCTACAACGAAGCCAAGCGCTTCGCCAAGGATAAATCCGGCTTCGGCAAGGGTGACCCGGCAGGCATCGCGGCACCAGAAGCGGCCAACAATGCGGTGGTCGGCGGCGCACTGATCCCAACCATTGCACTGGGCATTCCCGGCAGTTCGTCGACCGCCGTGCTGCTCGGTGCCCTGATGGTGCACGGCATCCTGCCCGGCCCGACCCTGTTGACCGAACACGGCGCTATCACCTACACGCTGATCTGGGCCGTCATTCTTGCCAACATCCCACTGTTCCTGATTGGTTTGCTGATGACCCGCATGTGCATCTACGTCACCAAGGTGCCGAAGATGGTCGTGGCCGTTGTCATCGTGGTGCTCAGCATCGTCGGTTCGCTCGCGATCAACAATAACATGTTCGACGTCTGGATGATGCTCGGCTTTGGCGCGGTCGGTTATGTATTCGATCGGGCAGGCATACCGACCGCCCCGCTGGTCATTGGCCTGGTCCTCGGATCCTTGCTCGACTCGAGCCTGGCCCAGTCGCTGCTGATCGGCTTCGGCAGCTGGAATGTTTTCCTGCAAAGCCCGGTCGCCGCGATCCTTCTTTTCATTGCATTGTTGTCGGTGCTTCAGGCAACGCCGCTGTTTCGGATCTTCAGCCGCAAGCGAGTCGACTCGAAGCCGGACTCGGGAATCGATGCATGAACGATCCGCCCCTGCCAAAGTACAGGGTTCGACCTTAAGTCGAACCTGCGACTCGCATTCAATAATCACCCGGCCATTCACCAGCATCGCGCTGCCAATCGGCATCGTGCCATCGACATCTCGAGGAAACGATCCATGCATCGCTCAAAACATCTACCGTTCGCACGTGGCATCTTTCTGGGCATCGCATTGGCGGCTTCATGTGCTGCTGCGTTCGCGCAGAACCGCGAATTCTCGTTCGCCTACGACCAGCCAAAGACCAGCGGCTACGGCCTTGGCGCCGAGATGTTCAACAAGAAGCTGAAGGAGCTGAGCAAGGGCACGCTTTCAATCAACCAGTATCCCGGCGCGCAACTCGGAACCGAAGCGCAGACACTGCAGAAGGTGCAGACCGGCGACATCGACTTCGTCATGCTGTCGACCGCCAATGCCTCGACCGCGCAGCCGGAGTCGGGCGTGTTTTCCATCCACTACATCTTCCGTGATGAAGCCCATGCAATCAAGGTTCTTGGTGACGCGCAGGTGATTGCGGCAATGAAGGAACTCTACGCCGCCAAGATGAAGGGCGCCCACATACTCGGGCTGGGCTCACAGGGCTTGCGGCACATGTACGGCAAGAAGGCCGTGCAGACGGTTGCCGATCTGAAGGGCCTGAAAGTGCGCGTGCAGGCGACCGTCACAGAGGACACGACCTTCCCTGCCTACGGCGCACAGGTGGTGCACATGCCCTTCGGGGAGGTCTATACATCGCTGCAGACCGGCGTGGTCGACATGGCAGAGAACGGCATCAACAACTACCTGGTGAACAAGCACTACGAACCCGCGCCGGTGCTCTCGCTCACCGAACACGAAGCCAACAATGCGGTGCTTTTTGTCAGCGACAAGGTCTGGAGCAGTTTGAGCGCCGACCAGAAAAAGTGGGTGCAGGCTGCGGCCGACGAGGTCAGTCAGAATGAACCGGCCGCCGCATTCAAACTCGAGCGCGAAGCATTGGTGAAACTCGAAAAAATCGGAGTGAAAGTCGTCAAGAATGTTGACAAGACGGGTTTTGCGCAAATCAGCAAGCCCATCCAGGACAAGCTGGCAACGGACCTCGGGCCGAATGCCGTGAAGGTTCTCGCGCTCGTACGCAACATCAAGTAACGATCAAGTCACGGCCGGCCCACGAGAAGATCAAGCATGGCCGGGTTCGATGGGCTGGTACTTCAGGAGCAACGCCACCTGAAGTGGCGCGCACTCGATCCGCTAGAACAGGTTCTGATGATTCTGTGCGGGGTTGCCATCACCGGCTTTTGCGTGCTCGTGATGTGCGACATCGTCACCCGCACCCTCGGTCATCCGTGGCTTTGGCTGCAGGAAGCGACGATGACCTTCTTCATCTACGGGATATTCATCGGCGTCGGCGCGGCGATACGCCGCAACGACCACCTCTATCTGGCTGTCCTGGCAGAGTCGATGACCGGAAGTCGCAGGTTGTTCTTCGAGCTTTTCAACCGCGGCGTGGTGCTTGGCGTGGCGCTGTGCATGATCTATTTCGGGTCGCTGAATGTTCTCGACGGCTTCACCAGCCTGCGCATGCCCTCGATGACGCCGATGGCAACTTTCTATGCGGCGATTCCGCTTTGCGGAGTCATCGTCGCCGTGTTCACCATCGAACAGATGGTGAACGGATGGCAGAACGGCTTTGACGACAGCGATGCCGACCTGAGAAGAAAGTCGCTGTGACATCCAACGGCGTGCTCATCTTCGTGATGGGTTTCCTGTTTCTGTTTCTCGGCTACATGGGCGTTCCTGTAGCGTTTGCGTTGATCGCTTCAGTCTTGACCGTGACGGCGTTCACGCCGGTCAGCCTGGCCTCGATGATGGCGCAGTTGTTCAACGGCATGGATGTCGAGGCCCTGCTCGCAGTGCCCTTCTTTCTGCTGGTCGGCGACCTGATGAGTTCGGCCAACGTTACCGGCCGCATGATCACGTTCTCACAAGCGCTGGTTGGCCATTTGCGCGGCGGACTGGCCCAGGTGGTCACGATCTTCAGCATGTTCTTCGCCGGCATCTCCGGCTCGTCGGCAGCGGATGTCGCGGTTCTGTCGCGCACCCTGGGTCCAGAGATGCATCGGGAGGGCTACGACCGCGCCTTCACCGCCGCGCTGATCGCCTCGGCATCGACGATGGCCAACCTGATCCCACCGAGCATCATGGCGGTGGTGTATGGCGCAACCGGAAATGTCTCGATTGGCGGACTGTTTCTGGCCGGCGTCGTCCCGGGCGTGCTGGTCGGCGTCGGGTTGATGTTCTACAGCTATTTTTTCGGCCCGGTCGGCCTCAAGCGCAAGCGGGCCACATTCGGTGAGGTTGGTACGGCAGCGAAAGAGGCTGCAATCCCGCTGATCATTCCGGTGATCATCATGGGGGGGATCCTGAGCGGCTACTTCACGCCGACAGAGGCGGGCGTGATTGCTGTCGCATACATCCTATTTGTCGCGATTCCACTGCTCAATTTTCGGCACATCGTCAATTTACCGCGCGACATGGCGATGACCGGCCTGCTGTATTCGATCCCATTGATCACGATTGGCGCTGCCTCCGTATTCGGCTGGATGCTGGCCTACCTGCGAGGGCCCGCCGTGGTATCGGAATGGATCTCGACCACGGCCGCCAATGATCCCTACATGATCATGCTGTTACTGGTCGTTCTCTTCGTCATCGTCGGCGACTTCATCGACGCCATTCCGGCCATCATCATCTTCATGCCGATCATCACCGACCTGACCCAGAACGCCGACATCAATCCGGTGCACATGGGCGTGGTGATCATCGTCACGCTGGCGTTCGGCCTGATCACACCACCCTATGGCCTGGCGCTGTTGATGTCGTCGAAATTCATCGGCGTGCCGTTCGGCAAGGCCATGTTGGCATCCTTTCCCATCTACGTCATCTTTTTTGCTGCGATCGCCTTCTGCATCTTCCTGCCGGAAGTCGTCTTGTGGCTGCCCAAGCACCTGATGCCGGAGTCGGTCGGCTGCTTCAAGAATCCGAGCGGCGCGGGATATCTTTGCCCGTAGCCATTTGCAGCAGGCTGCTCCCCGTGCAAACCCCAAATGTCTTTTGGGCAATGAAGGTCGCTGGTCGATGAACAACATTTCGAGGCAGCCGTGCGGCGCGGCCTCGTGGTGGTCAGCTACGACCGGCGCGCAACGCCGGGCTCGAACTCGGCGATCGGCCATGTCTCAACGGACAACTCGAGGCCGGGCGCCTGGCCACTGCACACCTGATTGCCAAGAGGCACTGGCGCCTGGCCTTTGCCACAGCTTCCGGCCAGACCATGAGCCGCAGCGAGAAGATCCGCGGATTCCGCGCAGCGGCCGAGGCGGCCGGCCTGGGCGCAGAGTTTTTGTTCCAGCCAACGCTTGTCGAACGCGAGTCGGTGGCGTCGCCGCCCAAGGAAAAAAGGTCAGAACATGAGCAACAAACCGACCGTCTTCATCACCCACGATCCGCAAACATTGGTGAACTACTACGGGCCGCGCGCCCTGGCGGCACTGGAGACGCTGGCCACCGTGAAACGGCGCCACGACGACGCCCCGTGGACGGCGCAATCACTGGCCGCCGCGGCCGCCGGCTGCGACATCATCGTGTCCTACCGAAGCGCCGAAGGCAGCGCCGAGCTGTTCGAAAGCCTGCCCAAGCTGCTGGCCTTCTGCCGCTGCGCGATCGACATCCGCAACATCGACGTACCCGCCGCCAGCGCCCATGGCATTTTGGTGACACAGGCCAGCGCGGGCTTCATCAACTCGGTCAGCGAATGGGTGTTGGGCGTGATGATCGACCTGTCGCGCGGCATCAGTAACTCGGCGCAGCAGTACCGCAACGGCGTCGAACCCGTGGCGGCGATGGGCCGCGAGCTGCGCGGGTCGACGCTCGGCCTGGTCGGCTACGGACAGATCGGGCGCCATCTGGCGCAGTCTGCGCTGGCGCTGGGCATGCGCGTGCTGGTGCATGATCCACACGTCGTGGTCGACGCGCCGGCCTTGCAGCAGGTCGAGCTGGGCACGCTGCTGGCGGATGCCGACCACGTGGTGAGTCTGGCGGTGGCGGTGCCGGAGACGGAGAACCTTTTTGCGGCAGCGGCGTTTGCAGCGATGAAACCCGGCGCGTTCTTTATCAACCCTTCGCGCGGCAATCTGGTGGACGAAGCGGCGCTGCTGCAGGCGCTGGACAGCGGCCACCTCGGCGGCTGCGCGATGGACGTCGGTCGTGCACCCGATCAGATGCCCAGCATGGCCCTGGCGCGTCATCCGCTGGTGGTCGCCACGCCGCACCTTGGTGGCCTGACGCCGCAGGCAATCGAACACCAGTCGATGGAAACCGTGAGTCAGGTCGCCGCGCTGCTGCAGGGCCAGATACCGAAAGGCGCGGTCAACGCGCTGCAGGCGACGCGCCTGCAGGAATGGATACAAAGGACAGCGACATGACGATGCCCACTGGCGCGTGCGATTGCCACGTGCACATCTACGAAGACCACTACCCGCTCGCCAGTACAGCCACCTTCAAGCCTCCGCATGCGCCGGTATCGGCCTACCGTCAGGTTCAGCGCGCGCTCGGCCTGCAGCGGGCGGTGCTGGTGCAGCCCACCGGTTACGGCACCGACAACAGCTGCCTGCTCGACGCGCTGGCGCAGATGGGCGAGGCAGCGCGCGGCGTCGCCGTCGTGCCGCCCGACATCGACGACGCCGCTCTGGCGCAGTTGCACGCGGCCGGTGTGCGCGGCATCCGCTTCATGCTGCTTGGCGCCAGCGGAGGCGTGCTGGGCTGGCAGCACCTGGCGCCGCTGGCCGAGCGCATCGCGCCGCTGGGCTGGTGCGTCAACCTGCAGTTCGACGGCCGCGAGATGGCTCAGCGCAAGGCGCTGATCGACAGCCTGCCGGGCAAGGTGGTGATCGACCACATCGGCCGTTTCGTCGGGCCGGTGGCCGTGCAGGATCCGGCGTTCAAGGCACTGCAGACATTGCTCGACAAGGGCCAACGCTGGATCAAGCTGTCCGGACCGTACGAGACCTCGAAAAGCGGCCCGCCTGATTACGCCGATGTATCGGCGCTCGCGCGTGCCCTGGCCACATCGCATCCCTCCGCATGCCTGTGGGCCAGCAACTGGCCGCACCCCAACCGCGATCCGCGGCCGGACGATGGCGCGATGCTGGCGCTGCTGCGCGACTGGGCGCCTGATGACAGTGTGCGCGCGGCGATACTGAGCGCAAACGCTGCGGCGGCATTCGACTTCTGAGGTCCGCGAGCGCCACCCAGTCTACAAGTCAACGGCTTGCACTCATCGCTCGATGGCACCGTCACTTCTACAGCCAGCAGGCCGAGCGGCTCGTCTCTGGTGCAGCGGTCCGCCAAGACGCAGCAACCACCGGCCGATCCGAGGAAGTGAACACGGTGATTCAGCTGGCGCGGGAGTCGATTGAGAATGTCGAAGGCTTTATCGCGCAACTGGTTGCGGCGGACCTGCGCAGGGCTGCACAACTGCTGGCCAAGGCACCGCGCGTTCGCATCCATGGATTGAGGCAATTCGGGGCCGTCGCGAGCTTTCTAACCTATGGTCTCGGGATGGTTCGCGCTGATGTAGGGCTGCTGGATCCACAGGGATTGGGCACGGCCGAGGGCCTTGCCCAGCTGCAGCGTGGCGACGTAGTCGTCGTGACCAGTGTCGCGCCCTACACCTGCAGCGTTGTCGCAGTGGCGGTCGCTGCCGCAGATGCCGGATTGACGGTGATCGCGATCACCGACACGCGCGCGTCACCGCTTGTAGCGCCCGCGGCCCATGCTTTCTTCATCCCGCACGACAGCAGCTT
>JBBRID010000101.1:0-10224 GCA_038221635.1 Burkholderiales bacterium | reverse complement strand
GTAGATCGCACGCGCGATCGCCAGGCGCTGGCGCTGGCCACCCGACAACTGGTTGCCGTTGTGGCCGACCATGGCATCGATGCCGTTCGGCAGGCTGTTCACGTGGTCGAGCAGGTTGGCGCCCTGCAGTGCACGGGTCACGCGGTCGCGATCGACGCTGCCGTTGTCATCGGCACCGAGCGCCACGTTGGCTGCCACCGTGTCGTTGAAGAGCACTACGTCCTGGCTCACCAGCGCAAACTGGCGGCGCAGCGCGGCCATGTCCCATTGCTGCAGCGGCTCGCCGTCGAGCCGGATCTCGCCTTCGCTCGGGTCGATGAAACGTGGCAGCAAATTGACCAGCGTCGATTTGCCGGCTCCCGACGGCCCGACCAGTGCCACCGTTTCGCCGGCTTTCAACTCGAGATCGATGCCGCTCAGCGCCATCGCGGTGCTGCCCGGATATTGCAGCCCGACGCCGCGCAGTTCGACGTGTCCGGTAGCGCGGCCGGGGTCGTGTTGTCCGCCTTGCTCGATCGGGCTTTCTTCGATCAGGCGTACCGCCCGCTCCAGCGCTGCCAGGCCGCGGGTGATCGGCCCGGCAATTTCCGACAAATGTTTCATCGGCCCGATCAGCATCAACATGCCGGTCACGAAGGCGACGAATCCACCGACCGACGGCCCACCCTGGCGCGCCTGCCACAAGGCCGCGACGATCACCGCCGACAAGGCGACCGCGGCCAGGATCTGGGTGATCGGTGTCATCGACGCCCCGGCCACCGCGCCCTTCACCGTCAGTCGACGCAGCGATTCGCTGACATTCAGAAAGCGGCGCTTCTGCGTTTCCTTGGCATCGTGCAGGCGCACGATTCGCCACGCCATCACGTTTTCCTCGACCACGTAGGCCAGTTCGTCGGTCGCGGCCTGGCCGGCGATGGTCAGCCGATGCAGGCGCCGGCTCAAGCTGCGCATCACCAGGCTCACTGCCGGGATCAGGATCGCAACAAAGATCGTCAGCTGCCAGTTCAGCCACAGCAGATAGCCCAGCAGTGCGACCAGCATCAGCGTATCGCGCACCAGCGTTTGCAGCGAATAGACCAGGCTGTTGGTGCCGGTCTGGACCTCATAGGCCAGCGTATTGGTCAGGCTGCTGGCGGTGGACTGTGCAAACAAGCTGGGCGCAGCGTCCATCAGGCGCTCGAACATCGCCTTGCGCAGGTTCAGCATGCCCAGGTTGGCCGACCACGACAAACCGTACTGCGCGACGAAACCAGCCGCCCCGCGCACGGTGAAGATGCCGATAACGACCAGAGGCACAAGCCAAAGCGGCAGGTCCTGGCTGTTGAAGCCGCTGTCGATCAAGGGCTTCAGAAGCGCCGGCACCAGCGGTTCGGTCAATGCGCCGATCAGCGAACCACCGAGCACCAGCCAGATGCCCAGGCGGGCGTCGGCAAAATACGGCCACAGGCGACGCAGCCTGACGAGAAAACGCGGGGTGGTCATTGGATGGGCATTATCGGTGCGGCAGGCGATCGGTCGCCCCCGGTTCGGGCGCCTACCTACAATCAGCCGCAATGGCAGCGCCCCGTTTGTCGGTCATCGTCATCACCCGCAACGAGCGCCGGCACATCGGCGACTGCCTGCGCTCGGTCGCGTTTGCCGACGAATGGATCGTCGTCGACGCCGGCAGCAACGACGGCACCCGCGAGATTGCGGCCGGCCTCGGTGCGCGCGTCATCGAAACGACCGATTGGCCCGGTTTCGGCGTGCAAAAAAATCGTGCACTCGATCTGGCCACCGGGGATTTCGTCTTCAGCATCGATGCCGACGAACGCGTCAGCGAGGCGCTTGCCACACAGATCCAGGCTACCGTCGCCAGCGGGTTGCAATCCGGCCGAGCGGCCTGGCGGATCTCGCGGCTGTCGAGTTTTTGTGGTCAGCTCATGCGCCACGGCGACTGGTATCCTGACCACGTGGTTCGGCTGTTTCGGCGTGGGGCTGCCCGCTTCAGTGCCGATTTGGTCCATGAGCGCTTGGTGGTCGACGGACCGATCGGCCCTCTGGACGGCCAACTGCTGCACGAAAGTGTCCCGTCTCTGACCAGCGCCATCGACAAGATGAACCGCTACACCAGCGGGCGCGCCCAGGACAAATTGCGCCAGGGCGGCCGAGGAGGGCTGGGCCGGGCGATCGCTCATGGGGGATGGGCCTTCGTGCGCTGTTATCTGCTGAAGCGCGGCTTTCTGGATGGGCGCCTCGGACTGGTGCTTGCCTTGCATGTGGCCGAGACCACCTACTATCGCTATTTGAAGATGTGGCTGGACGCCGAGGCACCTTAAAAGGAACCTTGGCGACAAAATGGAATCACTAAACAGATGCTGATGAGACGTTATCTGGCTGGCGCTGTCGCCGGCCTTTCCCTTTTATTCGGTCTGCAGCCGGCAATGGCGCAGTTTCGCGTCGAGATTTCGGGCGTTGGCGCCACCCAGGTGCCAATCGCCATTGCGCGGTTCCGTGACGAGGACAAGACCAACCAGATCTTGTCGGGCATCATCCGCGCCGATCTCGAGCGCAGCGGTGTCTTCCGGGGCCAGGAGGTTACTTCGGTGATCGACGAGACCGCCTTGCCGTTGATTGCCGAATGGCGCGCCCGCACCGTGGATGCGCTGGTGACGGGATCAGTCACGCGGCTGGCGGACGGCCGCTTCGATGTGCGATTCAAGCTGTGGGATGTTGTCAAAGGCAATGAAATCGGCGGCCAGAGTACCGCCGTGGTGGCAGCCGACCTGCGCCTCGCCGCGCACCGGATCGCTGATTACGTGTACGAAAAGCTGACCGGCGAAAAGGGCATCTTCGCAACCCGAATGGCCTACGTCACCAAGGGCGGCGGGCGTTATACATTGCGCGTCGCCGATGCCGACGGCGAGGCCGCGCAGGTGGCGCTGAACAGCCCGGAGCCCATCATCTCGCCGTCTTGGGCGCCCGATGGCAAAGAGCTGGCCTACGTTTCCTTCGAGGCCCAGAAAGCCGTCGTCTATGTCCAGGATGTCTTGAGTGGCAAGCGCCGCAAGGTGGCCGATTTTCGCGGTTCCAACAGCGCGCCGGCCTGGTCGCTCGACGGCCTGCAACTGGCGGTCACGTTGTCGCGCGATGGCGGCTCGCAGTTGTTCATGATCGGGCGCAATGGCGAGAATCCCAAGCGCCTGACCTCCAGTTCGGCGATCGACACCGAGCCGGTTTTCGCGCCGGACGGCCGCATCTATTTCGTCAGCGATCGCGGAGGCGGCCCGCAGATTTACCGCATGCCTGCCGGTGGTGGCGGCCCCGAGCGCGTCACGTTCGTCGGTGGCTACAACGTCAGCCCGACGATCAGCTCCGACGGCCGTTACATGGCCTATGTGACGCAAGAAGGTGGCGCGCTGAAGCTGCAACTGCTCGACCTGGTGTCCGGCGGCCCGCCGCGTGCGTTGACCGACACCACGTCGGACGAAAGCCCTAGCTTTGCCCCCAACGGCAAGCTGATCGTTTACGCAACCCGCGTCGGCGGACGTGATGTCTTGATGACCACCACTGTCGACGGCAAGATCAAGGCGCGCCTCCTGTCGTCCACCGCCGACGTGCGCGAACCGGCCTGGGGCCCGTTCGGCCGCTGAACATCATGCCCTGCGTACCGACGCCCACACCCCATCTGCAGCTTCGATCGCCGCAACACGCGATGCGGGGCTGCAGTTTTTTGCTCAACCATCGTTAAGGAGATCCACATGAAGCCCACCTCACTGATCCTGTCCGCAGGCCTGACCGCCTTGGCGCTCGTTGTTGGCGGCTGTGCCTCCGATGTCAAGCTCGACACACCGGTGCCAGTCGAAACGCGCGGCACTGGCGGCGCTGGCGCAGCCGGATCGGGCTCCGGCTCGGCCGGAGCAGGTGGCGCTGCCGGCTCGGCCGGGCAGTCGGGTGTCGCGAGCGTCGATCTGAACAAGGCGGGCAATACTGCGGCCAACGCCAATTTGCCACGCATCGTCTATTTCGATTACGACAGCTATGTCGTCAAGGACGAGTTCCGCAACGTCGTCGAAGCCAATTCCCGCATGTTGGGCACCGACCGCACCCGCCGGCTGTCGCTCGAAGGTCACACGGACGAGCGTGGCGGCCGCGAATACAACCTGGCTCTGGGTCAGAAGCGCGCCGAGTCGGTGGCTCGTGCGATGACGCTGCTGGGCGCAGCGGAAAGCCAGCTCGAAGCGGTCAGTTTCGGCAAGGAGCGACCGGCGGCGACTGGTCGTGATGAATCGGCGTGGGCGATGAATCGCCGCGTCGAGCTGAACGCCAAGTGATCATGGGCGCGATGATCCGGACCAAACCAGCGGTGTGGGCGGCGGCTGCGCGGCGTGGCGCTGTCGCCGCTGTGCTGGCCGTCATCTGGTTGGCCCCGGCACACGCCGGCTTGTTCGACGACGAAGAAGCACGCAGGGCCATTCTCGATCTGCGCCAGCGCGTCGACCAGACCAATGAGCAAAGCCGGTCTCGGGACGCCGAACTGGCGACTCAGATGACCGGGCAGATGACTGCCTTGACCGAGCAAATCTCGCAGTTGCGGCGCAGCCTGCTCGACCTGAACAACGAGCTCGAACTGCTGCGCGGCGAGAACGCCAAACTGCGTGGCCAGAACGAACAGGTGAGCCGCGACCTGGCCAATGTTCAGCTCGCACAGAAGGACATCAAGCAGGGAATCGACGAGCGAATCCGCCAGATGGAGCCGCAGAAAGTTGCTGTCGACGGCATCGAGTTCAAGGTCGACCCTGAGGAAAAGCGCCTGTACGACGCCGCGATGGCGCAGATCCGTGCCGGCGATTTCAATGCTGCGTCGACCTCACTGGCTGCCTTCCAGCAGCGATATCCAACCAGTGGCTTCAACGAGTCGGTGTTGTACTGGCTCGGCAATTCGCAATACGCCAGGCGCGATTGCAAATTGGCGATGACGACCTTCAGCAAGCTGATTGCCAGCTCCCCGACGCACACGCGCGCGCCGGAGGCGATGTTGTCGATCGCCAATTGCCAGAGTGAGCTGAAAGACGCCAAGGCCGCGAAGAAGACGCTCGAAGATCTGGTCAAGGCCTACCCGAGTTCGGAAGCTGCGGTTGCGGCGAAAGAACGCCTGGTTGCGATGAAATAACAGCGCTTGAGCCCCGCCGTGTCGTCCTGCTTCGGGGCTGCTGCCGTGTCATTGCTCGCGGCCAGCCCGCTGCTCGCTTTCGCCCAGATAACCACTGAAGTGCCCGCCGTCCGGCTGGCACCGGTGGTCGTCACAGCCACGCGAAGCGAGGCGCTGGCCTTCGACTTGCCGGCCTCGATCAGCCGCATCGATGGCAGCGATGTTCGCGACGGCAATGCGCAGTTCGATATCTCCGAAAGTCTGGCCGGCGTGCCGGGGTTGCTGGCCCGGGACCGCCAGAACCGTGCCCAGGATGTTCAGATCTCGGTGCGTGGATTCGGCGCCCGGTCGAGTTTCGGCATTCGCGGTGTGCGGCTTTATGTGGACGGCATCCCCGCGACACTGCCTGATGGCCAGGGCCAGATCTCGCATGTCGAGCTCGGCTCAGTCGGTCGCATCGAGGTGCTGCGGGGCCCGTTCTCGGCGCTGTATGGCAACTCGGCCGGCGGCGTGATCCAGGTTTTCACGGTCGATGGTTCAGGTCCGCCGAGTTACCGCTTCGATGTTGCGGCGGGCAGCGATGGCGCGCTTCGGGTCGGCGTGCATGCACTGGGCGAGATCGCAGGTATTAGTTATTCACTCGGAGCCAGCCGCTTTCGAATCGATGGTTTTCGAAATCACAGCGCCACCGAGCGAACGCTCGGCAACGCCAAGCTGAGTTGGCAACCCGATTCGTACAGCAAGCTGACGCTGGTAGCCAACAACCTGGCGCTCCCGAAAGCGCAGGATCCGCTGGGTCTGACGCGCGCGTCGTTCGAAGCGGCGCCGCGCTCGGTCGAGCAACCGGCACTCGACTACGACACCCGCAAAAATATCAATCAGACTCAGCTCGGCCTTACCTATGAGCGCCGGATTGACCGGTCGAATTCGCTGCACGCGACCGTCTACGGCGGCCATCGCGGGCTCGAGCAATTTCAGTCGATCCCGACCACTGCGCAAGGTGGGCCCTTGAGCCCCGGTGGCGTGATCGAACTGGGCCGTGACTACCAAGGGCTGGACCTGCGCTGGTCGTCGAGCACGCGCGTGGCTGATCGCCCGTTGAACATCGTTGCTGGCGTCTCTTACGACGCATTGTCCGAGCATCGCCGCGGGTTTCAGAATTTCGTCGGCAACACGCTGGGCGTGCGCGGCGCCTTGCGCCGCGACGAGAACAACGACGCGACCAGTTTCGATCAATACCTGCAGGCGACGTCGCAGTTGTCACCGCGCTGGACGTTGACGGCCGGCGTGCGACACAGCCGGATCCGCTTCGAGACCAACGATGCCTATGTGGTCGGCAGCAACCCCAACGACAGCGGCCGCGCAACCTACAGCGCGACGCTGCCCGTTCTGGGGCTGGTGTATTCGCTGACCAGCGACATCAACCTGTACACCACCGCAGGGCGTGGCTTCGAGACTCCGACACTCAACGAGCTGGCCTATCGCAGCGATGGCCGCAGCGGGTTCAACCTTGGTTTGCAGGCGGCGCGCAGCAGCAGTGTCGAAGCCGGCATAAAAACGCGATCAGCGCGTTTCGGTGAATTCGACGTGGCGGTTTTCCGCACCGGCACCGACGACGAGATCGTTACGCAGACCAGTCTCGGTGGCCGCTCGACCTTCCAGAACGCCGGCGCAACCCGGCGCAGCGGCTTGGAGGCAAGCTGGAACCAGCGGTATGTCCAGCACCTGCAGGCGCAGCTTGCAGCAACCTGGCTCGACGCCCGTTTCGTCGACGGATTCCTGACCTGTACCAGCAGCCCCTGTGCCACTGCCAACCTGGCGATTGCCGGCGGCAATCGGATACCCGGTGTGGCGCGGGGTTCGTTGTTCGGCGCATTGAACTGGAAGCCGCCCACCGGTTGGCGTGGTGGTGTCGAGCTGCGCTATCTGAGCAGCGTGGCCGTCAACGACAGCAACACCGAGGCGGCTCCGGGTTACGCGACCGCAGCGGCAAGTCTGGGCTATGTGGCCAGGATAGCCGGATGGGAACTCGGCGGCTTCGTGCGCGGCGAGAACCTGTTCGACAAACGCTACGCCGGCTCGGTGATCGTCAACGAAGGCAATCGCCGCTACTACGAGCCCGCACCCGGCCGCAGCTGGCTGGCCGGCGCATCGGCCGAGTTCAGGTTCTAGCAGCCGCGCCAGCCGGATGGCACTGCATAGAATCCGGCTATGACCCTGGCTGAATTGGATGCCCTGCAAAACCAGGTGCTGGTTGCGGCATTCGGCCTCTCGCTGGTCTTCGGCGTGATCGCCCAGCGCAGCCATTTCTGCACCATGGGCGCCTTGTCCGACATCGTCAACATCGGCGACTGGACCCGCATGCGCATGTGGGTGCTGGCGATTGGCGTCGCCATCATCGGTTTCAACACGATGGTGGCGCTGGGCTGGATATCCGCTGCCGACAGCGTGCATGGAACGCCCAAACTGACGGCCTTGTCGGCCTTGGTCGGCGGCGGGCTGTTCGGCATCGGCATGGTGCTGGCTTCGGGTTGCGGCAGCAAGACTTTGTTGCGCATCGGCGCGGGCAATCTCAAATCACTGGTGGTCTTCATCGTGCTGGGCATCAGCGCCTATGCCACGATCCGCGGCCTGACCGCGGTGTGGCGGGTCAACACCGTAGACCAGGTGTTCTGGACACTGCCCACCGGCCAGGATCTGCCGAGCCTTGCGCATCTGGCATTCGGTATCGCCACGCCCCGCGCGGCAGCGCTGTTGGGTTTGTTGTTCGGCGCGTGCTGCATTGCGTGGGTGTTGGTGAGGCCGGAAGGCCGCAGCGCCGAGGTCTGGCTGGCTGGTGCCGGCATCGGCGCAATCGTCGTCGGCGTCTGGTGGGTTTCGGGCCAGCTCGGCCATGTGACAGAACACCCGCAGACGCTGGAAGACAGCTTCATTGCAACAGCAAGCCGGCGCATGGAGTCGCTCAGCTTCGTTGCACCGGCGGCGCAGTTGCTGGACTGGTTCATCTATTACAGCGATGCCACCAAACGACTGACGCTAGGTGCGGTGTCGACGCTGGGGGTCGCGCTGGGTTCGTTCGGCTACGCCATCAGCACCCGCAGTTTTCACTGGGAAGGCTTCCGCAATGCGCGTGATACCGGCACCCACCTGATCGGGGCGGTGCTGATGGGGGTTGGCGGCGTCACCGCGCTGGGCTGCACGATCGGACAGGGCATCACCGGCTTGTCGACGCTGAGCATCGGCAGCCTGGTGGCGGTGGCGGGCATCGTTGGCGGTGCCGTGGCCGCGCTGCGCTGGCAGATCTGGCAAGTCGAGCGGGGTGCATTGTGAGCGAAAGTTTGCAAAAGAAAAAAACGCACCTCGATGATGCCGATCTCGAACGGCGCTTCGGCGGCCTGCAGCGGCTTTATGGCGAGGCGGGCTACCGCCGCGTGCGCGCAGCACGAATCGCCGTCGTCGGCCTCGGCGGTGTCGGCTCGTGGGCGGTCGAGGCGCTGGCGCGCAGCGGCGTCGCCAGGCTGGTGCTGATCGACCTCGACCATGTCTCCGAGTCCAACATCAATCGCCAGGTGCAGGCCCTCGGCGCGACGCTTGGGCAATCGAAAGTGATCGCCTTGCAGCAGCGCATTGCCGACATTCATCCGGGCTGCAAGGTGATCGGTATCGAGGAATTCGTCGACGACAGCAACTGGCCCGGGCTGCTGGCCGATGAACCGATCGATGCAGTGATCGATGCCTGCGACCAACTGCGTGCCAAGGCGGCGATCGCGGCCTGGGGCATCACTACAGGCACGCCAGTGATCACGGTCGGCGCCGCCGGTGGCAAGCGCCTGCCACAGGCCATCGAGGTGGCCGACCTGTCCGAAGTCAGCCACGACCCGCTGCTGGCGTCGCTGCGTCAACGCCTGCGCCAGCACCATGGAGCGCCGAAGGGCGGCGGGACCGGGACCGGAGCCGGTGCAAGCCGCGCTGCGAAAATCGGCTTGCGCTGCGTTTTCTCGCGCGAGCCAGTGAAGCTGCCGGCGGCCTGCAAGATCGGGCCCTTGACCGGCAGCGAGGCGCCAGCCGAAGTCAGTCAACTGACAACCATCATCGACGGCAGCCTCAACTGCCACGGCTACGGTTCGGCCGTCGCCGTCACCGCGAGCTTCGGTCTCGTTGCAGCCAACGAGGTGCTGCTATATTTGGCCAACAGCCCCCCAAGCTGATGCTCGCAGCTTCAATGAGCGGGTGATCGATTTCAGCGGGTTATAATCTAGGGCTTTTCGGGGGTCGTTAGCTCAGTTGGTAGAGCAGCGGACTTTTAATCCGTAGGTCGCGTGTTCGAGTCACGCACGACCCACCATCAATCGGCAAAGCAACTGCCCTCTGATGGCGCTCCGAAATTTCGACATGTGTGTCCTCACGCAGCGTCGGGCTCTTAGCTCAGTTGGTAGAGCAGCGGACTCTTAATCCGTAGGTCGAGTGTTCGAGTCACTCAGGGCCCACCAGTCAAATCCGAAAAGGATCAGGCACCGGCGTCGGGAGGCGTCAGGTGCTTTTTCTTTGGGCGGGCGGGGAAAGCCGAACCGCGATGATCGATGATCGATGAGGCGATGAGGCGATGAGGCGATGCGGCTCCTGCGTTGCCCCTCGTGTCAGCGGTGTCGCGTGCCAGTCCGCCACTCGCGTTTAGCCGAGACCATCGAGAAGTGCCCGTCGGTGCCGGAGTTCACTGTTCCCCTTGCAGTGGGCTGGCCGGCATCAATTGGCGCAAGACCGGCGCGGCGCCCGGATACTTCGCGTTGAGGAGGTTCACCATTGCCGCTTGCAAGGCAGCGCGGTCCTCTCCATGGTGAGCGCGGCGATGGTCGTTCGGGCAGATGGCGACCACATTCCACGGTTGATCGGGACCCTCACTCGCCAGGGGAATGACGTGGTGCGTCTCCAAGTACACAGACCCGGCGGCCGTCTGAAAGCCTGGTTGACCGCAGTGTTCGCAAACGCCTTCCGATCGCTGTAGAACAACCTCTCGAACGGCGGCGGATCGCATGAAAGCTGTGCCGCTGACACCGTGACGCGGAGGCGATTCCAGGTCGGAAAATTGGTCGACA
>JBBRID010000100.1:0-10241 GCA_038221635.1 Burkholderiales bacterium | reverse complement strand
GGATCGATCAGACAGCTTGCGCCGGCAACATCGTCCGGGTTGAAGCGTGAGGCTGGATCGGGCACCACGGCATCGCCGTCGATGCGGTAGGAATAACGCGTGTTCTCTGCCGCCTTGACCCTGGCCAGTTCGTGCCAGCCGTCCGGCAGGCGCCGCATTTCAAGCGCTCTTTCGCCACCCGTGTCGCGCAACACCAAGTCGATGCGACTGGCCCCGGGCGCCCAAAGTCTGAACGTGGCGACACCGCCCGGCTCGATTCGCGCTCCGAATGGCATCTTGTGACAGTAATTCATTGCGCGCCCTGGTTTTGAATCTGCCGATCATGTGACGGAACGGCAACGTCCCCGCAAAAGGTGAGCCAGCGGCGACGCCGAAGGGGCCGTGGTGCGAGGAGTGTTTGATTTGCAGCGCGTGCTAACGCAATCGCTCGTCCCGGTCGCGCGGAAACCAGCGTTCGAGCAGGCGCGAGGCGCGGTGCCGACCGCCGAGGCCGAACGACAGCGCCAGCGCGAAGACGACGCCGCCGAGCAGGATCAGGAAGGTCTGCTGGATCAGGCCTCCGCCAATATCCAGGTGATCGACGGCCAGCAGGACGACGAAGGCCATCACCCCGTACTGCATCAAGTGGCCGAGCAGATCGGCATCACCAATTCCCGCACCCCGGCAATAACCTTGCACCGCGTTGCCCGCGAAGCGCGCGAAATAGCTCCCGAACACCAGCACCAGCAAGGCAACCAGCAGCCTCGGGACAAACAGCAAGACCCGACCGAGCAGGTCGGTGACCTGGCTCAGGCCCAGGCCGTTGAACGCGATGATCAGCGACGCCAGGATGATCAACGCATAGGCGATCCAGCCGAACAGGTCGGTGGCATCCTTGCGCGAGCCGCCTTGCTGCAGAAAGCCGTCGATGCCGGCGCGCTCTGTCAACACGTGGAAGTTGAGCGCACGCAAGGCCTTGACGACACCCAGGCGAAAGGCCTTGGCAATCAGCCAGCCGATCAGCAGGATGCCGATTGCGATGGCCAGGCGCGGCAGGAAAGCGCCGATCTGTTGCAAAAAGCCTCGAAGCGGCTCGAGCATGACGTCGATGTGTTGCATGGTGGATGGATTCTCTCGTTCAGGAAGCCACGCTGAGAAGCGTGGCAATGCCGGCCAATGGCACTTCGATCCAGTCTGGCCGGTTGTCGATTTCGTAGCGCAATTCGTACAAGGCCTTCTCGAGCTCGAAAAGGTCGAGCATCGTGCATGCGGACTTGAACTCTTCGCCATTGGCATACAGCCCACCGGCAATCGCCAGCTCGCTGTATGTCTGCAGAAAACCTGCACGAACCCTGCGTTCCCACTCGCGGGCGATCGGACTCAGCCGCTCGAGTTCGGGCGCTGACTTCGCGGTCTGCTGCAACGCAGTGTGGCGCGCGTAGTCGAACGATCGCAACATGCCGGCCACATCGCGCAGCGCGCTCTGTTTGGCGCGCCGTTCTTCGAGGCTTCGTGTCGGTTCGCCTTCGAAATCGATCAACACGAAGTCGTCGCGTGCGATCAACACCTGCCCCAGGTGCAGGTCGCCGTGCAAACGTGTCAGCAGACCAACCGGGGCCACCGCTGCCAAGGCATCGATGCGCTCGAGCAGGCGCTCGCGCGCCGCAAGTATCTTGCTCGCCTGTTCGGTTGCCGCCTGCGACCAGCCGGCCTTCGCGCCCTCCAGCAGCGTCAATGTCGCCAGCGCTTCTTCTCGAATGGTGGCGCTCCAGCGTTTCAGGTCTGCCTCTTGCACTGGTTCGGGATCGAAATCAGGGTCACCGGTTCGTCGGGACAGCACCACATGCAGTTCGGCGATGCGGCTGGCCAGCACTTGCATGCGTTCGACCATCGGCTCGACACCGTCGTGCGAGTCGCCTTCTGCATCTGGCGTGGCTTCCAGCAGACGCTTCAGTTGATCGACCGCGTATTGCCAGGCATCGCCCTGGTTGGCAACCTGAGCCTGCAGCAGCGCCAAGGTCCAGAGTGAACCATCGGCATCGACATATTGCACGCTGCCGGCCACCGGCACGCAGTGCGTGAAATTGACCACGTCGGTGAGGAAGCGACCCATCTCGAGTTCGAGGCCGACGCCTGGCTGCATGCGGCGATAGGCCTTGAGGAACAGCTTGTCGCCGAGCAGCGAAATCGAGTTGCTGCTGTTGGTCAAACGGTGCAAGGGCAGTGGCGCTTCATCCAGTGCATCACCAACCAGCGCGGCATAACTGGCGCCGCGGCGGAACAGGAACCTGCCGTTGTCGGCCTTGGTTTCATGTTGTTGGCCGATGGCCTCGACCAGCGTGCGGCAGAACACTTCGTCGGCCATCGCATCGGCCAACACGCCCATTTTCGCCAGTTGACGCACCTTGGCCACCGCAAGCGGCGCCAGGGCGCGTGTGCGCTCTTCGTCGTCGTCGTCGTAGGCGAGCGACATCGGAACGAAATAGCGCGCCGGCTTGCCTGCGCCTTCGACATCGACCAGAGACAGCAGCCATTCGGATCGGCCCTTGCCGAGCCGGCCCTGGTCGAACAGACGGGCGCGCGACGGCGTTTCGTTTTTCGCCGCATACCAGCGCTGGCGCAGCATGAAGCGGGGCAGCAGATCGCACTCGAACTGGTTGCGCGTCTTTTCGGCCAAGCCGATCCGCCAGGGAACGACCTTGCTGCGGAAGAAGCTGTTCCAGTCGTCGAACAACACCAGCACCGGCAAATCCTCGATCGGCAGGCGTTCGGCATGCCAGCTGGGCGGTTCGGCATCGGTCGACAGCCGAAACCAGAAAAATCCGTAGCCCGGCAGCGTCAGTTGGTACGGCAGATCGCCGATCGGTGGAAACGAATTGCGCCCCATCACCTCGACCGGAACCCGACCCTTCCAGGTTCCGAGTTCGAGCTCGACCGGCTGCGCGGTGCGGCTGACATTGGAGACGCACAGAATCACGTCGTCTTCGTAATCGCGAACGAAGGCCAGTACCTTTCGGTTCCCGGGATGCAGCATCGTGAAACGACCGCGGCCGAAGGCCTGGGTACCGCTGCGAACCATCAGCAGACGGCGCGTCCAGGACAACAGCGACGAGGCCTCGCGAGACTGCGCTTCGACGTTGACCGCCTCGAAGCCGTAAATCGGATCCTGGATCGGTGGCAGGTACAGGCGTTGCGGGTCGGCGCGCGAGAAGCCGCCGTTGCGGTCGCTGGTCCACTGCATCGGCGTTCGTACGCCGTCGCGGTCGCCGAGAAAGATGTTGTCGCCCATGCCGATCTCGTCACCGTAATACAGCACCGGCGTTCCGGGCATCGACAGCAGCAGACCGTTCATCAGCTTGATGCGGTCGATGTCGTTCTCGAGCAGCGGTGCGAGGCGGCGCCGGATTCCGAGGTTGATGCGGGCACGCTTGTCGGCCGCGTACATGTTGTACATGTAGTCGCGTTCCTTGCTGGTCACCATCTCGAGCGTCAGCTCGTCGTGATTGCGCAGGAAAACAGCCCATTGACAATTGGCCGGAATGTCCGGCGTCTGCGCCAGAATCTCAACGATCGGATGGCGGTCTTCCTGGGCGATCGCCATGTACATGCGTGGCATCAGTGGAAAGTGATAGGCCATCTGGCATTCGTCGCCGTCGCCGAAATATTCACGTACGTCTTCGGGCCACATGTTGGCTTCGGCCAGCAGCAGGCGGCCCGGATATTTTTCCTCGACCCGGGCACGAATCTGCTTGATGACGTCGTGCGTCTCACGCAGGTTCTCGTTGCTGGTGCCGTCGCGCTCGATCAGGTACGGGATGGCATCGAGCCGGAACCCGTCGACCCCCATCTCGAGCCAGAATTCCATCGTCTTCAACACGGCTTCGAGCACCAGCGGATTGTCGAAATTCAGATCCGGCTGGTGGCCGAAGAAGCGGTGCCAGAAATACTGCTTGGCGACCTCGTCGTAGGTCCAGTTCGACTTCTCGGTGTCGGTGAAGATGATTCGGGTGCCGCTGTACAGCGTCGGGTCATCGGTCCAGACATAGAAGTCGCGTTCCGGCGAACCCTTGGGTGCGTTGCGAGCGGCCTGGAACCAGGGGTGCTGATCCGAGGTGTGGTTGACCACCAGCTCGGTGATCACGCGCAGGCCGCGCCGATGCGCCTCGTTCAGGAAGGCGCGGAAGTCGTCGAGCGTGCCGTAGTTCGGATTGACGTCTTCATAGTCGGCGACGTCGTAGCCGTCGTCGCGCTGCGGCGACGGGTAGAACGGCAACAGCCAGATCGTGTTGACGCCCAACGATTGCACATGGTCCAGCCGTTCGGTCAGGCCACGGAAATCGCCAATGCCGTCGCCGTTGCCGTCGGCATAGGCCTTGATGTGCAATTCATAGATGACCGCATCCTTGTACCAGAGCGGATCGGCTGCATCGGCCGCTGCGGTGACAGGGGTCGTGCGAGCGATTTCGAGATCGGATTTCACAGTCGTCGTTCTCAGGCGTTCTTCAAGCGAAATAATCGAAATCGTTTTCCCGCGTCACGCGAGCACGCAGGTGCAGCACGTGCGCTGGGCAACGTTGCGGATCGAGCTGAACAAAGTTGCGCGAGCCGTGCCAGAGGAAATGCGCATCGGTGATCAGGTCGTGCATCAGATAGGGCTGTTCGGTTTCGATTCCCAGCGCCTTCAAATCTATCTCCAGCCACCCGCTGTGCACATGATGAGGGTCCAGGTTGACGACACAGATGATCACGTCATTGCCGTCGGCCGAGTGTTTCGAGTACGCGATCAAGCTGTCGTTGTCGATTGTCAGAAAGCGCAGGCTCGAATCACGCTGCAGCGCGGGATGGCTGCGTCGCGCCGCATTGATCACGCCAATGAACTCGGCCAGCGAATCAGCGCGCGTGCGATCCCAGACCTTGCGCTCGAATTTCTCGGAGTCGAGGTATTCCTCGCCACCTTCGCGCAGCGGCTTGTGCTCGAGCAACTCGTAGGCCGGGCCATAAAGACCGTAGTTGGCTGACAGTGTCGCTGCCATCACCAGCCTGGCCATGAAGGTTGCGCGCGATCCCTGCTGCAAGGCCAGCGGCAGGATGTCCGGTGTATTCGGCCACACATTGGGCCGGAAATAGTTGCGCCCCGGACCCTGGCTCAGTTCGGTGAAATACTGCGTCAGTTCGAACTTGGTATTGCGCCAGGTGTAGTAGGTGTACGACTGGCTGAACCCCACCTTGGCCAACCGGTGCATGACGCGCGGCCGGGTGAACGCTTCTGACAGGAAGATCAGGTCGGGGTAACGTTGGCGCACATGCTTGATCGCCCATTCCCAGAACGGATAGGCCTTGGTGTGCGGGTTGTCGACCCGGAAGATGCGCACGCCCTGGGCGGCCCAGTATTCGAATACGCCAGCCAACGCTGCCCACAGGCAGCGCCAGTCGCTGCTCTCGAAATCGAAGGGGTAGATGTCCTGGTATTTCTTCGGCGGGTTCTCCGCGTACTGGATGCTGCCGTCGGCACGCTTGCGAAACCATTCCGGATGCTGCTTGACCCACGGATGGTCGGGTGCGCACTGGAACGCGATATCCAGTGCCACCTCGATGCCGTGCTCGGATGCGCGCGCGATCAGGTGCTTGAAATCCTTCAGCGTACCGAGCTCACCGAGGATCGCCTCATGCCCGCCTTCGGTGGCACCGATTGCCCACGGGCTGCCGACATCGTCGGGCCCCGCATCCAGCGAATTGTTGCGACCCTTGCGGCGGTTTCGACCGACCGGATGAATCGGCGGAAAGTACAACACGTCGAAGCCCATGCGCTGGATATAGGGCAGCCAGGCCTCGCAGTCGGCGAAGGTGCCGTGGCGTGACGGATCGTCGGATGCCGAACGTGGGAAGAATTCGTACCAGCTCGAGAAGCGCGCCCGCTCGCGCTCGACCGTCAACGGATAGATCCGCTCGTGAGTCCAGGCGTGGCTCAGATCGGGGTGGCGTTCGGCGGCGGCGGCCAGCTTCTCGTCAAGGCCGAGGCGCTTCAATTCGTCGGTCGCGAGCTTGCTGTTCTTGGCTGCCTTGGCCAACTCGCGCGACCAGCTTTGCAGCGATTTGCCATCTGCATGCTTGCCGGCGCGCGATGCGGCCGCGTCGATCAATTCGGCGCCGGTCCGGGCGGCAATCCGGACGTCTTCCGGATCGACCCGTCGCATGTAGTCGTGTCGCCACGACAGGAAGGGGTCGACCCAGCCACGGATTGCATATTCCCAGGCGCCGATCTGGTCGGGGACGAAAGCTGCCGACCAGTGATCGTTGCCGAGCGCGGTCATCGGGCGCTGCTGCCAGGCATCATCCCCGCTGCGCCGCCAGAGCAGGTTGCAGGCAACCACGTCATGGCCGTCGGCAAAGACATCAGCCTCGATCTCGAGCGAGTCGCCTGCGACGCATTTGACGGCAAAGCGGCCATCGTCGACGGCGGGCTTGACGCCCTCTATGACGACCCGGATTCGTCCATCTTCAACATTGACCGGAAAGATGCTCTTGGTGGCGACGCTCACGATGGCTTCCTTTCCAATTGAAGAACCAGCATGCCCAGCGGTGGCAGCCGAAGGTTGAGGGCCTGGAATTGACCGTGTGCCGCCACCGGAACGCTGCTCACGCCTCCCTGATTGCCGACCCCGCTGCCGCCATAAAGCGTGGCATCGCTGTTCAGGCGCTCGATCCAAAGGCCCGGCTGAGGCACGCCGACGAGATAGTTGTCGCGCGGATTCGGCGTGAAATTGGCCACCACGAGGATCGACGATCCATCGCGCGCCTTGCGCAGAAAGCTCAGCACGCTGAGTTCGGCATCATTGCTCTCCAGCCATTGGAAGCCGCCCGATTCGAAATCGAGTTCATGCATGGCGGGTTCGCTGCGGTGGATGCGGTTCAGGTCTTCGACCCAGCGCTGCAGGCCGCCATGAGACTCGTTGGGCAGCACCCACCACTCGAGGGCATCGTCGTGGTTCCACTCGCGACGCTGGCCGAACTCGCAGCCCATGAACAACAGTTTCTTGCCCGGATGCGCCCACATGTGACCCAGCATCAGACGAAGGTTGGCAAACTGTTGCCAGTTGTCGCCCGGCATCTTGTTGATCAACGAACCTTTGCCATGGACCACTTCGTCGTGCGAAAGCGGCAGCATGAAATTTTCATTGAAGGCATAGATCAGCGAGAAGGTCAGCTCGCCATGGTGCCAGCGGCGGTGGATCGGGTCTTCGTGCATGTACTTCAAGGTGTCGTGCATCCAGCCCATGTTCCACTTCATGCCGAAGCCGAGGCCGCCACCGTCGGTCGGGCGCGACACCTGCGGCCATGCGGTCGATTCTTCGGCAATCACCTGCACGTCGGGATGCTCGCGGTAGACCGACTCATTGAGCATGCGCAGGAACGAGACGGCCTCGAGGTTCTCGCGTCCGCCGAAGCGGTTCGGGATCCATTCGCCTTCCTTGCGCGCGTAGTCCAGATACAGCATCGACGCCACCGCATCGACCCGCAGTCCGTCGGCGTGATATTCATCGAGCCAGAACATCGCGCTCGACAACAGGAAGGCGCGCACTTCGTTGCGACCGAGGTTGAAGATCGACGATTTCCATTCGGGGTGGAAGCCCTGACGCGGGTCGAGGTGCTCGAACAGCGCCGTGCCGTCAAACTTGTCGAGCCCGTGCGGATCGTTCGGGAAATGCGACGGCACCCAATCGAGAATGACGCCGATGCCGGCCTGGTGCAGCGTATCGACAAGGTATTTGAAATCCTGCGGTTGACCATGGCGTGACGTCGGAGCGAAATAGCCGGTGGTCTGGTAACCCCAGGAGCCGTAGAACGGATGCTCCATGATCGGCAACAACTCGACATGGGTGAAGCCGAGACGGCAGACATAGTCGGCCAGCAGGTGCGCGATGGTTCGGTAGTCGAGCAGTTCTCCGTTTGCATCGCGACGCCACGAGCCGAGATGAACCTCGTAGACCGAAAACGGCGCGCCAAGGGCATTGCGCGGCGCACGGCTTTCCATCCAGCCGCTATCGCCCCAAGCGTAGTCGTCGGCCCGCCAGGCGATCGACGCGGTGGCCGGCGGCGTTTCGGCGTAGCGCGCAAACGGATCGGCTTTTTCCAGCCGACCACCGCCGTGCGTGCGGATGGCATATTTGTAGCGATGGCCGGGCTCGACCTCCGGGATGCCGATCTCCCAGATGCCGGAGCCATCCTGGCGCACCGACGCGTGATGAGTGTCGGCATTCCAGCCATTGAAGTCGCCGATCACCGACACCGCTTGCGCGTTCGGTGCCCAGACCGCGAAGCGCGCACCGCCTTCGACGAAATGACAGCCCAGGCACTCGTGCAGCCTGGCATGGGTGCCCTCGCGGAACAGGTGAAGGTCGGTTTCGCCGAATCGGCTCTGCAAAACAATATTTGTATCTATCATAATTGCGTCGATTGTGCCTCATGAGGCGGCGGTGTGGCCAGTACAGGTGATTTTTCCGCGATTCGCGTCATAAGAGGCCAGGCAAATTGCGGGCCCGGTCGTCGGCCGGCGCGGCAGCGTTGGCGTCTGATCCGCTACATTCGATGCGCGATGAATTCAGCGAACGAGAACCAGCGTGGATGAGCCCAATCCGGCAGCCGACGAATGGGCCATGCGGCAGGCCCTCGATCAGGCTCGCAATGCCTGGTTGATCGGTGAAGTGCCGGTCGGTGCGGTGATCGTGCGCCCGACTTCCGATGGTCCGCAGGTGATCGCCACCGGCTATAACCGACCGATCACCGAACACGATCCGACTGCGCATGCCGAGATCGTCGCACTGCGCCATGCGGCTCACCTGCTCGGCAATTACCGCCTGCCTGAGCTCTGTTTGTACGTGACGCTGGAACCATGCGCGATGTGCGCGATGGCGATGATGCACGCGCGCATCAGGCGGGTCGTTTATGGTGCGGCGGATCCGAAAACGGGCGCTGCGGGTTCGGTGCTGAATTTGTTCGATTCGCCGCTGCTGAACCATCACAGCCGCCTGACTGGCGGCGTGCTGGCTTCCGACAGCGCCCAGTTGTTGCGTGATTTTTTTGCCGAACGGCGCGCTCGTTACCGACAACGTCGCCTGCCGTTGCAGGATCTGCCGCAAGAAGCGCCGGGCTTTGGCGAAGCGCGTCGGACAACCGATCCGATCCCGGCCGGCGAAGCGATGGAGGTTGACGAATTGCCGGCCCAACTGTTGAACGACTTGAACAAGCCATGAGCAGCCTGTGCCTGTACAGCCCTTCGGGCGTGATTGCCAAGGCCGCACCGTTGCGGCTGGCGGCGCGGCGGCTCGCCCAGCTCGGGTTCGAGGTGGCTGTCGATACGGCAGCGCTGCGTAAGTGGCAACGCTTCGCTGGTGACGACGACGAGCGCCTGGCGGCGCTGCATCGGGTGGCTGAAGCTGCACCCGATGTCGCGATGGCCACGCGTGGCGGCTACGGGCTCACGCGGCTGCTCGATCGCATCGACTGGGCCCTGCTGGGGCGCAGCATCGAACGCGGCACCCGATGGGTCGGCCACAGCGACAACACAGCGTTGCAGATCGGACTGCTGGCGCACCTCGGGCGTCGCGCAGGCCGCAGTTGGGCAGGCCCGCTGGCGTGCGCGGATTTCGGCCGTGACGAAGCGGCTGGTGGGGTCGACGAGGTGACTCGTGATTGTTTCGTCGAGGCCATGAGCGGCGAGCTCGAGGCCATCGGCTTTCGTACCGAACCAGGCTTCGACGGTCTGCAGGTACGAGGCACGTTGTGGGGCGGCAACCTCGCCATCGTCAATTCATTGCTGGGCACCCGGCACTGGCCTCGATCGGATGTCACCAAGGGCGGCATCCTGTTCCTGGAGGATGTCAACGAGCATCCCTACCGCGTCGAGCGCAGTCTTCTGCAATTGCAGCAAAGCGGGGTGCTGGATGCGCAGAAAGCGATCTTGCTCGGTGAATTCACCGGCTGGAAAAAATCGCCACTCGATCGGGGTTATTCGCTGAAAACCATGCTCACGCAATTGCGCAGCGTCACGACAACCCCGATCCTCACCGGCCTGCCGTACGGTCACGTGGCGACCAAAGTAAGCCTCCCGCTCGGGGCTAGAGCTCAGCTGTTGGTGCAGGGGCGCGACGTGCTGGTGGGCTGGTAGCGGTGGATAGGGTTGTGCCATCAGGGGTGGTCAGCACCACCGCGACATCTCGCGGCGCTTATGATCTAGCCCGTGCCTCGCGGCTGCCCGGTCAAAA
>JBBRID010000099.1:0-10346 GCA_038221635.1 Burkholderiales bacterium | reverse complement strand
AGCGAAACAAGCGCCCAGCCGTGAATACGACAACCGCCCCCGAGCCCAGTGGCGACGCGCTGCTGCAACAGCACGAACCGCTGGCGGGCGGTTTTCCCACCGGATTCCAGGGACGGTTTCTTTTCGGGCTGGCGCTGGCGTTCTCGACCTTCCAGATCGCCACGGCTGCTCACGTCATCGATCTGCCGAGCCAGATCGTCCGGGCGGTTCACGTCGGTTTCCTGCTGGCGTTGGTCTTTCCGCTGATGACGACAGCGCGCCGCGATGCCCTGCCGCTGCGCGTGCTGTCCTGGACGGCCAGCCTGATTGCTGCCGCCCTTGCGGCGTATCAATGGGTCGAATACAACGCGTTGATCCTGCGCGCAGGTGAACCGAACGAGATCGACATCATTGTCGGCGTGACGCTGCTGGTGCTGTTGTTCGTGGCCACCTGGCGGGTGATGGGTCCGGCCTTGCCGATCATTTCAGGTACTTTCCTCGCCTATTGCCTGCTCGGCCAGTACCTGCCGGCACCGTTGGATCATCGCGGCTACGACTTCACGCAGGTCATCGACCACATGACCTTCGGCACCGAAGGCGTCTACGGCATCCCGACCTACGTCTCGTCGAGCTATATTTTCCTGTTCATCCTGTTCGGCGCTTTCCTCGAGAAGGCCGGCATGATCAGTCTGTTTACCGACATCGCCCTCGGGCTGTTCGGCAGTCGCCGTGGCGGGCCGGCGAAGGTGGCGGTGGTCGCCTCGGGGCTGATGGGAACAATTTCCGGTTCCGGTGTGGCCAACGTCGTCACCACCGGCCAGTTCACGATTCCGTTGATGATCCGCTTCGGCTACAAACCGGCGTTTGCTGGCGGTGTCGAAGCAACCGCTTCGATGGGCGGGCAGATCATGCCGCCAGTGATGGGCGCGGTCGCCTTCATCATGGCCGAAACCCTCGACGTGCCGTATGCCACCGTCGTAAAGGCTGCGGTGGTTCCCGCAATTCTCTATTTTCTTTCGGCGTTCTGGATGGTGCATCTGGAAGCTGGTCGCGCCGGTCTGGCGGGCCTGCCGGCCGCGGACCTGCCTTCGCCGATGAAGGCCCTGAAGCAGCGCTGGTATCTGATCCTGCCGTTGATGGTGCTGGTCGCCTTGTTGTTTTCGGGCTATACGCCGCTGTTCGCAGGAACCGTTGGCTTGGCCCTGACGGTGATGTTGATCCTTGGGGGGTCGATCGCCCTGGGGTTGCCGTCGATGACGTTGCGCGTGATTCTTTGGATCGGGATCGGGCTAGTTGCTGCGTCGTTCCAGGAGTTCGGCATGCCAGCGCTGACCATCGGCATCCTCGTGCTGATCGCCGCCAACGCATTTCGGCGCGGCGGCCGCGACACTCTGGCCCTTTGCCGCGACAGCCTGGCCGACGGTGCGAAAACCGCGTTGCCGGTGGGCATCGCCTGCGCCATCGTCGGCATCATCATCGGCACGATGACGCTGACGGGTGCGGCCAATACCTTTGGCCAGTTCGTGGTCGCGGTCGGCAAGGAAAGCCTGTTCCTGTCGCTGTTGCTGACGATGGTGACCTGCCTGATTCTCGGCATGGGCATCCCGACCATTCCCAACTACATCATCACCTCGTCGATTGCCGGACCGGCGCTGCTGGCGCTCGGCGTGCCACTGCTGGTCAGCCACATGTTCGTGTTCTATTTCGGCATCCTGGCCGATCTGACGCCCCCGGTGGCGCTGGCTTGTTTTGCCGCGGCGCCGATCGCGAAGGAGCGCGGCTTGGCGATATCCATCCAGGCCATCAAGGTGGCCGCAGCGGGCTTCGTAATCCCATTCATGGCCGTCTATTCGCCTGCGCTGATGTTGCAACCAGGCGGCCCGATGGTGGCCGAGTGGGCTCCGGTCGTCGGGCCCACTGGGGCGCTGGTGATCGCCGCGATCTACATCATCCTGAAGGCCATTCTGGCGATCGGCCTGTGGGGCGCGGCGGTGATTGGCTTTCTGCTGCGGCCCATGACGCTGGTCGAGCGCGCTCTGGCTGCGGCGGCCGCGATCACCTTGATCGCCGCGCTGCCGTTGACGGACGAGATCGGTTTCGCGCTGGCCGCTGCGACGATCTTCTGGCACTGGCGGCGCAGTCGCTCTGCACCGGCGCTTGCCGGGCAGCGCTGACCAGCCAACACATGGCCGGCCCGGCCGTCGGCTGAGTTCCCGACCATGATCTGCATCGCATCGGCTGTTGCTGCACTGAGTCTGGCTGGCAATGCCTTCACGCTGAGCTGGATCCACTCGGTCGAGCGTATCGAATGGCAGGAGCATTGGGTGGTCGACGTCGACGCCCGTCTGACCATCGACTGGGCTCGTGTGAAGGGTTCCGGGGCCGGCATGGAGCCGCCGCCCGATGCCATGCTGCGCAACGGCTGGTGGATTTATCGGCCGCAGTTGCCGGCACAGGATTCGCTGCTGCTGGCGGTATCCGGTGCGACGGTCAGCGGCTGGCAGTTGTGTGTCGACGGTGGGGCTTGCCATGACATCGAAAAGCTGGTTGCGGGGGAACGAGCCATCGACAGCCTGCGACTCAGTGGCCACAATCATTGCAAACCTGCGCGTTGACGCCACGTTGATTGCTAGCACCCTCGTACTTTCCATGTGAACGCCGCAGCCGGTGTGCACTAGGATCCAACCCTTCAACATTCACGACACCGCGCCATGATTCCCATTGTTCGTCGCATCCGGATCCTGTTGGGCTTTGCGCTGTGTGCCGCCTCGTTGGCCGCGGCCGCCCAGGAATTGATCATCGGGCTGTCGACGCCGGTGAGTTCACTCGATCCGCATTTCCATAACCTCTCGCCGAACAACAACGTGGCCGATCACGTGTTCGACAAGTTGGTTGGCAAGGATGGCAAAGAGCAGATCCGTCCCGGGCTGGCCGAAAGCTGGAAGACGCTCGACGATCTGACCTGGGAATTCAAGCTGCGCAAGGGTGTGAAATGGCACGACGGCAGCGAGTTCACTGCCGCCGACGTGGTGGCGACGATCAAGCGAATTCCCGGCGTGCCGAACAGCCCGGCTTCGTTCGCCACCTATACCCGGCCAATCGACTCCGTTACCGCGGTTGACAACTACACGCTGCGCATCAAGACGCTGCGGCCGCACCCGCTGCTGCCGAACGACCTGGTTGCTGTGCGCCTGATCCAGGCCAAGATGGCCGAAACCGCAACGACGGCCGAGTTCAATTCCGGCAAGCTGATGATCGGCACCGGGCCGTACAAGTTTCAGGAATATGTCGCTGGCGACCGCGTCGTGTTGGTCCGCAACGACAACTACTGGGGACCCAAGCCGCACTGGAAGACGGTGCGCATGCGGATGATCAGCAATGCGCCGGCACGTGTGGCCGCGCTGCTGGCTGGTGACGTGCAGTTGATCGAAGGCGTGCCGACCGCCGATATCGCCCGCCTGAAGCAGGACAAACGTCTGTCGCTGTCTTCCGCCGTCAGCAACCGCCTGATCTATCTGCACATGGACAGCGATCGCGATGTCACGCCATTCGCCACCGCCAAGGATGGTTCGGCGCTGACCAAGAATCCGTTCAAGGATGTGCGTGTGCGCAGGGCCATCTCGCTGGCGCTCGATCGCGAGGCCATCTCCAGCCGCATCATGGAAGGGCAGGGGCAGCCGGCCGGCCAGTTGCTGCCGGAGTTCTTTCCCGGCACCAGCAAGCGCCTGTCGCCACCGAAACAGGATCAGGACGGCGCGCGCAAGTTGCTTGCCGAGGCGGGTTACCCGAACGGCTTCGCGATGACATTGCACTCGCCGAACAACCGCTACATCAACGATGAAAAAGTGGCTCAGGCAATTGCCGGCCTGCTGGCGCGCGTCGGCATCGATACCAAGCTCGAGGCCATGCCGAGCAGTGTCTTCTTCTCGCGTGCCGGCAAGCTCGAATTCTCGATCTACCTGGCCGGCTGGGGTGCGGAGACGGGCGAAACCAGCTCTCCGCTGCGTGCGCTGATCGGCACTTTCGATGCCAAGACCGGCATGGGGCAGGCCAATCGCGGCCGCTTCTCCGATCCGGGCGTCGACGCACTGATCCTCACTGCGATGACCAACATCGACGACACCAAGCGCAACCTGATGCTGGCCGCCGCATCCGACAAGGCTATCGGTGAACTGCAGGCACTGGTGCCTGTGCATTACGAGGTGTCTTCGTGGGCGATGCGCAAGGGTGTGAACTACCCGGGGCGCGCGGACCAATACACCTTGGCCTTCGAGGTGACCGCAGGCAAGTGACGTGACCGTCTTCCTGCTGCGCCGCTTGGCGCAGACAGCGCTGGTGCTGTTCGTCACCTCGCTGCTGGTGTTTTTCGGCCTCTACGTCGTTGGCAACCCGGTCGACATTCTTGTCAACCCGGTGGCCGACGAAGTCGAACGGGCGCGCGCCGCCGCTGCGCTCGGCCTCGATCGGCCGATCCTGGAGCAATATTTCGTCTTCATACGCAACGCGCTCGGCGGCAACCTGGGCACCAGTTTCGTGTACGGGCAGTCGGCGTTGGAGGTGATTCTGGAACGCATGCCGGCCACGCTCGAACTGGCCTTGCTGGCGATGTTGATGTCGGTCGGTATCGGTGTGCCACTGGGCCTGTTTGCCGGGCTCAAGCCCGACAGCGTGTTCGCCAAAGCCATCATGGCCGGATCGATCGTCGGCTTTTCGTTGCCGACCTTCTGGGTCGGCCTGATCATGATCCTGATCTTCGCGGTGCAGCTCGGCTGGCTGCCATCAGGCGGGCGCGGCCCGACCGTCGAGGTGTTCGGTTTGCAGCTGTCGATACTGACCTGGGAAGGCCTGCGGTTCGCGCTGCTGCCGGCGCTCAACCTGGCGCTGTTCAAACTCAGTCTGATCATCCGCCTGACCCGGGCCCAGGTGCGTGAGCAGTCGCTGCTCGACTACATGCGGTTTGCACGTGCCAAAGGTTTGCGCAAGAGCCGGATCATCGGCGTGCACCTGCTCAAGAACATCCTGATCCCGCTGGTCACTGTGGTCGGTCTGGAACTCGGATCGGTAATCGCCTTTGCGGTCGTCACCGAGACGATATTTGCCTGGCCGGGCATGGGCAAGCTGGTGATTGATTCGATCTTCCAACTCGACCGCCCGGTGGTGGTGGCCTATCTGATGATGATCGTGCTGATGTTCATCATCATCAACCTCGTCGTCGACGTGCTCTATACCGCGCTCGACCCACGGGTGCGACTGGGTGGAGAAGGCACATGAACCCGGAAAGCCGTTGGCAGATCTTCGCTGCGGACTTCGCGCGCAGCCGCCTGGCGATGACCGGCCTGGTGTTGCTGGTCGTTGTGATTCTGCTGGCGTTGCTGGCGCCGTGGATCGCACCGCAGGATCCCTACGATCTCGGCAAGCTCGACCTAATGGACTCGCGGCTGTCGCCGGGCGAGAGGGCCGGTTCTGGCGCGTTCGTCTATCGGCTGGGCACCGACGGCCAAGGGCGCGACATGTTGTCGGCGATTCTGTATGGGTTGCGTGTATCACTGCTCGTGGGCGCCGCCAGCGGCGTGATCGCATTGACGATCGGCGCCTTTCTCGGGGTCCTGGCCGCTTGGCGGGGCGGACGTTTCGAGCAGTTCCTGATGCGGGTGGTTGACATCCAACTCGGTTTCCCTGCCATCCTGGTGGCATTGATCCTGCTGGCGGTGTTGGGCCGTGGCGTCGACAAGATCATCATCGCGCTGGTGGCGGTGCAATGGGCTTATTACGCACGCACCGCGCGCTCGGCGGCAATGGTCGAGCGGCGCAAGGATTACATCGAAGCCGCGCGCGGCCTCGGGCTGCCGGGCTGGCGAATCATGCTGCGGCACCTGCTACCGAACGCGCTGCCACCGTTGATTGTGGTCGGCACGGTACAGGTTGCACATGCGATCGCGCTTGAGGCGACGCTCAGTTTTCTCGGCCTCGGCCTGCCCACCACCGAACCCTCGCTCGGCCTGTTGATTGCCAATGGCTACGAATACCTGATGTCGGGGAAATACTGGATCAGCGTCTATCCCGGCATCGCCTTGCTGGTGACCATCCTGTCAATCAATCTCGTCGGCGATCAGCTTCGTGACGTGTTGAACCCGAGGTTGTCGCGATGAGCGCGAGGGTGCACCAATGACGTCGGTGTTGTCGGTGCGCGATCTGGTGACCGAGTTCGAAACCCGCGACGGGCCGCTGCGCGCGGTTCACGAAGTGTCGTTCGAACTGGCGCGCGGTGAGGTGCTCGGGCTGGTCGGCGAATCGGGCTCCGGAAAATCGGTGACCGGTTATTCGATCATGGGACTGATCGACGCGCCCGGCCGGATCGCCGGAGGCAGCGTGCGCTTCGACGGCCAGGAACTGGTTGGCGCCGACGACGAAACGCTGCGCAAGCTGCGTGGCAAGCGGCTGGCGATGATCTTCCAGGATCCGATGATGACGCTGAATCCGGTGCTCAGCATCGAGACGCAGATGGTCGAAACCGTGCTGGCGCATGAGCAGGTCGGTCGCCACGCGGCACGTGCTCGCGCCATCGAGGTGTTGACACAAGTCGGCATCGCATCGGCCGAGGCGCGGCTGGCGCAGTATCCGCATCAGTTTTCAGGGGGCATGCGGCAGCGGGTGGCGATCGCAATCGCCCTGTTGCATCGGCCCGACGTGATCATCGCCGACGAGCCGACCACGGCGCTCGACGTGACGGTACAAGGCCAGATCCTGCACGAAATGCAGCGTCTTGTGCAAGAGACCGGCAGCGCGCTGGTCTGGATCACGCATGACTTGGCGGTGGTCGCTGGCCTGGCTGATCGGATTGCAGTGATGTACGCCGGGCGCATCGTCGAATCCGGGCCGGTCGATGCGGTTCTGGAATACCCGGCGCATCCATATACCCAAGGTTTGCTCGACTCGGTACCTGCGCACAACGTCGTCGGTCAGCGGTTGCGACAGATTCGCGGCATGGCGCCGACGCTGCGCGCACTCGATGCCGGCTGTGCATTTCGCGCCCGCTGCGACCGTGCCGATGCGGTTTGCGAAAGGATGCCTGCTCTCGTCACCGATGGCCAGCGCCAGTTGAGGTGCCATCACCCGGTCATGGCGGCGTCCCGATGAGCGAAGTCTTGCTGCAGTTCGATCAAGTCAGCAAACGCTTCGAGCGGCGGCTCGATGTGATCGAGCGCTTCGCCAGGCGTCTGGGGGCTGGTGTCGAGGCACCCGTCGTCCACGCGGTTGACCGTGTCGACATGCAGATCGATGCCGGCGAGGTGGTTGCCTTGGTTGGCGAGTCGGGCTGTGGCAAGAGCACGCTCGGCCGACTCGGCGCCGGGCTTCACGAGCCGAGCGAAGGCTCGGTGCGCTACCGCGGCAAACCGCTGCAGACCGGCCCGGGCCATCGGCCGGTGCAGATGATCTTCCAGGATCCATTTGCGTCGCTTAATCCGCGGCTGCGAGTGGGCGCCGCGATCGCCGAAGCGCCACTTGTTCATGGTCTGGTCGATCGGGCTGCAGCCGACGCCTATGTGGCCGATCTGCTGCAGCGCGTCGGTCTCGATCCGGCGCTGGCGCCGCGGTATCCACATCAGTTTTCGGGTGGCCAGCGGGCCCGCATCGGCATCGCGCGCGCCCTGGCAGTGAAGCCTGAATTTCTGGTCTGCGACGAGGCCGTGGCAGCGCTCGACGTTTCGATCCAGGCCCAGGTGCTGAATCTGTTCATGGACTTGCGCGAGCAGCTCGGCCTGACCTATCTGTTCATCAGCCATGACCTCGGTGTCGTGCGCCACCTGGCCGATCGGGTGGTGGTGATGTACCTCGGTCGCATCGTCGAATCGGCGCCAGCAGCCGCATTGTTTGCGCAGCCGCTGCACCCCTATGCAACGGCCTTGCTCGACGAAGTGCCGCGCCTGGACCGACGGCATCGGACGTTCGTGCCGATCCGCGGCGAGATCCCGTCGCCGATGAACCCGCCAAGTGGCTGCCACTTCCACCCGCGTTGCGTCCATGTCATGCCGCGCTGCTCGATCGAGGTGCCGCCCTTGCAGGCGATGGGCAATGGACGAGTGGTCGCCTGCCACCTTCACACCGGCGCTTCGGTGGCTGGCATCACCGACCCGGTGCAGGCTTGAAAAATTCAGGAGAGAACGCGATGAATGAGCCATCACCAATTGAATTGCCGCTGCCCGACATCGAACCGTTTCGCCACGGCAATACCGGCGTCGACTGGGTTCACGTGTTCGACTCCGGCCGACCGGGACCGACGGTGCTGGTCCAGGCGCTGACACACGGCAATGAAATCTGCGGCGCGCTGGCGCTGGCCTGGCTGTTTGGCGAGAAGCCGCAGCCGCTACAGGGGCGGCTCATTCTTGCGTTTGCCAACATCGAGGCTTTTTCGCGTTTCGATGTCAAGGCACCCCATGCCTCGCGGTATGTCGACGAAGACTACAACCGGGTCTGGGCCGACGACGCGCTGTTCGGCCCGCGCGACAGTTGCGAATTGCGCCGCGCCCGCGCCCTTCAGCCCTTCGTCGATTCGGCCGATTTCATCCTCGACATCCATTCGATGCACGAGGCTTGCAGCCCGATCATGGTGTGCGGGCAGGTCGACAAGAACGCCGCGTTCACACGCCGCATCGGCGTGCCGGCAACCATCCTGCTCGATACCGGGCATCCGGCCGGTTTGCGGATGATCGAACGTGGCGCATTCGGCGATCCCGACAGCCCGCGTTGCGCGGTGCTGATCGAGTGCGGTCAGCACTGGGAACTTGCCGCCGAACAGGTCGCGATCGATACCCTGATGCGCTTTCTCGGCGTGACTGGTGTCGTCGATCCGGCCTGGGCTCAATCGCGTCGGCGTTTCGCGGAAGTCGAACCGCAACGCACCGTTCGGGTTACCGAAGCGGTGGTCGCGCGCTCGACCGGCTTCGAGTTTCTGGTGCCACCGGTCGGACTCGGCGTGGTGGCCGAGGCCGGAACTCCGATCGCCCGCGACGGCGATCATGTCTGGACCGCACCGTACGACAACACTGTCCTGGTGATGCCGTCGCTTACGCACTTGCGGCCTGGCAACACGCAGGTTCGACTCGGCCGCTTCGTCGACTGAGGCGCCGAATGGTCGCCAGCTGCTGCCTGAGCGCAGCGCCGGCGCCTCTACACTGCCGGCATGAATCCCAATCTTGTTCGGCTAGCCGCCTGCCAGGGCTTGCTGATGACCAACAACGTCATCTTCATCGCCATCAACGGGCTGATCGGGTTCAGCCTGGCCCCGGCCGGCTGGATGGCGACGCTGCCGGTGATGGGCTATGTGGTCGGTGGTGCGCTGAGCACGCCGCTGGTGGCGCGCACGCAGTCGGCCTGGGGTCGCAAGGTGTCGTTCCAGATCGGACTTGTGGTTGCGGTGTTCTCGGCCCTGTTGTGTGCCACTGCCGTCTACTTGCACAGCTTCTGGCTGCTCGTCACAGCCACCGTGATTGCCGGCTACTACAACGCAAATGGCCAGCTGTACCGATTTGCGGCAGCCGAGCTCGCGCTGCCGGAATATCGCGACAAGGCCATTTCGCTTGTCATTGCCGGTGGGCTGATCGGCGCGGTGCTCGGACCGAACATCGCCTCGCGAACCCGCGCCCTGACCGAAACGCCGTTTCTCGCGGCCTACTTCGCGCTGGTTGTCGTCGCATTGATTTCGATCGCGATCATGGCCGGGATCGGCTTCCCACCAGTACCGCCGCGAACCGTGGGTGCGTCCCGCGGCAGGCCATTGACGAAGATCATGATGCAGCCGCTGTTCATCGTGTCCACGCTCGGCGCGGCCCTGGGCTACGGCGTGATGAACCTGCTGATGGCTGCCACGCCACTGGCGATGCAGGTCTGCAGTCTGCCGTTCGACGATGCGGCGCTGGTGTTGCAGTGGCATGTGATTGGCATGTATGCGCCGGGCTTTTTTACCGGCAACCTGATCCGGCGTTTCGGCGTGCTGCCGATCATGGCAGTCGGGGTCGCGTTGAATGCGCTGTGCATCGTGATCGCGCTGTCGGGTGTCGACCTGCAGCACTTCGTGATCGCCCTGTTCCTTCTGGGTGTGGGCTGGAATTTCCTTTTTACCGGCGCGACCAGCCTGTCGGTGAAGGCCTACGAGGCGGAGGAGAAAGATCGTGCGCAGGGCGCGATCAATTTCTGCGTTTTTGGAACCATGGCGCTGTCCTCGTTCGCCTCCGGCGCGCTCGTCACGACACAGGGTTGGCGGCTGCTGAACTTCGGCTCGTTGTTGCCGATGACCGTTCTGGCACTGGCGCTGGCCTGGCTGGCGATGAGCCGCCGGCGTGAGCGCAGGCTCACGACGTGATCTGCCT